>CAZTNR010000025.1:0-23163 GCA_964614955.1 uncultured Oscillospiraceae bacterium
GCAGGCTGTAATTAAGAGCGGTAACTACGCATTCACAGGAAGAAAGCTCAGAAAGCGCGATTTCAGAAGACTCTGGATCACAAGAATCTCTGCTCAGGCTAAGGCTGAAGGTATGAACTATTCTACATTTATGAACGGTCTTAAGAAGGCTGGCGTTACACTCAACAGAAAGATGCTCGCTGAAATCGCAGTATCCGACAAGGCTGCATTCGCTGCACTCGTTGCTCAGGCGAAGGCTGCACTCTAAGCGGCGAGCCGCCGCAGGCGTTTTCGCGAGGTCGGGAAAGCCCGACAGCAAATTTCGCGGGGTCGGGAAAGCCCGACAGCAAATTTCGCGGGACACTCTCCTGCGGAACAAATTGTATTAATCGCATAACAAACCTTTCGCCGATGTCAAACAACGACATCGGCGAAATTGCGTATATGACGGCAACAAATGTGACAAAAATAAGTGCATTATATATTATATATAATAAATAGGAAGAAAGTAGAAAAATGTGTAGAATGCGGACAGTCGAGGACGCCCGTCCCTACAGGGTGTGTAACATTTCTGTAATTCACGTGTAACCTTCCTGTTATTGTATGTTGCATAAATAAATGGTATAATGTAGACACAAAAGGGAAATAACCGGCAATTCCTTTTGATTGGTACAAGTGAATTTGATGCAGTGGTTTTTTTGAAACCTGCTTTGCTCCTGAGTTTGCGTTGTTGCGTTTATGCAACGCAAACGGTGTTCGTTGAGCGACGCCGAGGGCTGTGGCTTTCGCGAGGATATACCGTGAATTGCCGGCGGTGGCTCACCGCCGTGAATTGCCGGCGGAGGCTCCCCGTGTGTTACAGTTATGTTACACTTCAAAAAAATGTATTGCAAAAAAATAACACTTGTATTATGATAACATTGTAACAAAACTCCCAAAAGTTTTGCTATACAAAAAATATCTTTACAGGAGGTAACTCAAATGAAAAACTTTAAGAAGTTTCTCACACTCGTTCTTGCAGTTATGATGGTTGTAAGCTCCGTAGCTTTCTCCACATCCGCTGCAACAACAAAGTTCGAGGATGTTGACACTACTAACGAAACACTCGTTAAGGCTGTTGACCTTCTCAGCTACATGGGCGTGGCTAAGGGTACATCTGAAACAACATTCGGTGCAGATGAACTCGTAACACGTCAGCAGTTTGCTCTCTTCATTTACAGACTTATGAAGGGCGGCAAGGATGCTCCCGCAGGTGCTGCTAACAGCACAAAGTTCACAGACCTTGAAGACCCCACTTACACTTACGCAATTGCTTGGGCAAATGCTGAAGGTATCGTAAATGGTAAGTCTGCAACAACATTCGCTCCTAAGGATCCCATCAAGCTTCAGGAAGCTTATGCGATGATCGTTAGAGCTCTTGACTGGGAAGAAGAAAAAGAACTCGTTTATCCCTTCGGTCACATCGGAGTTGCTGAACAGGATGGCGTAGAACTCGACAACGGTCTTGATGCTGATGTTGATTACGCTGATGAACTCACAAGAGGCGATATGGCTATCCTTCTTTACAACGCTTTCTTCGCTGAAACAGGTGTTGAAGAAACATACACAGTTGAAAAAGAAATCGGTAAGTACGTATACGATGATGATGAAAACCTCATCAACACACCTACTTGGGTTCTCCAGGAATACACAACAAACCAGAAGCTCTGCGAAAAGGAATTCGGCGTAGTTGAAGTTGAGTACAAGGCAACTGGTACTCCTAACTACAAGCTTTACCTCGAAAACTCCGATAGCGAAGCTATCTACGACGGCGAAGCTACTTATGACCTTGGCTACGATGCAATCTACTTCGAAAAGGTAGACGGCAGCGAAGTTAACGCTAAGGCTAAGGCTGTTGAAGCTCCTCAGTCCGCATACATCAAGGCTGAAGACCTCGGTATGGATGCAACTGAACTCAACGCAGCATTTATGGGTGAATTCACACTCTTCGTAACACTCGACGATGACAACGATATCGAAAAGGTTCTCTTTGCTGATTGCAATATGACAAAGAAGACTGTTACAGATATCAAGCTCGGCGAAGTTTCTTCCAACAAGGCTACAAGCTACTTTGAAGTTGATGGCGAAAAGACAGACGCCAAGCTTCTCTCCGGTAAGCTCGTTGCAGGTGACGAAGAAATGTACGTATTCAACGCTCCCTACTCCTATGCAAAGCCTGTATACGGCACAGTATCTGGCGCGGCTGAAAAGTACAACCTCAGAAACGAAAAGAATCTTAAGGCTATCAACTTCTTTATGGATAAGGAAGATGAAACTAAGATCTACACAGTAGAAATCTCCGACATCGTAGCTGACGGTTACGAAGAAGACGGTATTTACACAGAACAGGCTGAAGACCTCGTTGAAGCTCTTACACAGGTTTACTATGGCGGTCTTTACGAAGCTGACCTCTACGACGTAGACGGCGACGCTCTCTATGACTACATCAGCTACAAGCCTTACTGCATCTTCCAGGTTGACGACGATGAAGATTGCTACTTCCTCGACGACAGCTTCACAACATCAGATGATAATGGCGACGGTTACTATGATGAAGACCTCACAATCTCTGAATATGATCTTCCTTACATCTACACTCAGGAAGCTGATGTAATCGCTGAAGTTGATTACGCTTCTGAAGATGTAGTTATCGGTTACTACAGCCAGGAACTCGAACTCGTTAAGATTGCTGCAGTTGTTAAGCCTACTGTAGACAGAATCGTTAACGCTAAGCCTACTGCAGGTACTCTTACACTCGGTAGCGGCGACAAGGTTGACGGCGTAAGCGCTTGGAAGCTCGTTGCTAACTTCGCTCCCGAAGACGTTGTATTCGATGCTGAAGACTACAACGACAGCCTTATCTTCGACGAAGATGAAGTAGTTGTTAACGAACTCTTCAAGGCTGAACAGTTTGACTCTGAAGACGAACTCGAACTCTACATCTATGACGGCGTAGTTCTCTTCACAAGCGATGTAAGCACATTCTCCAAGTTCACAGAAAACCTCATCATCCCCGTAACATACGCTGACAATAATGAAGTTGATACACTCGGCGTTGAATTCGGCGGTTTCGATTCCGAAACAGGCGAAAGAGCAATCTACATTCACGCTTGGGTTGACGGCAAGGAAAAGTACGTTCAGGTTCTCGACGATGAAGACATCGACGGTGACTACGACGTAGTTGACGGCGACACACTCGTATATGACAATATGCTTTGTACATACGAAGTTAAGGACGGCGTTTACTACATCACTCCTCTTGAAATGGATGTTTACGACGAAGACGAAAAGCTCGTTTCCAAGGCTATCTTCAATGCTGACTCCGAAATTCCTGCTGACGACTTCGACGGCACAGCTGAAGAATACATCCTCGAAGATGAAAAGACAGAAAAGCAGTTCTTCGCTAACCTCGGCGACGGTCTCTCCATCCAGAAGGTTGCAGGTACAAGATTCAACATCGTTCAGGCTGACGATCTCACAACTAAGGTTCTTGGCTACTCTGTAGAACTCAAGTCCTACTCCAAGATCGTTATCAGAGAATGGGATGCTGATGATAGTGAATACTACTACCACGTTTACGATGCTTCCAACTTCAAGAAGTCTCTTGATGAAGGCGTATCTCTCGACAACGTAAAGGTAATCCTTTCCAACAACAAGGACAGCAAGTCCAAGGAAAACCTCGTTCTCCTCTACGCTGAAACAGACGACTTCGAATTCAAGGGCGACACAGATAAGAACGGTTACAGAATCGTTTCTAACTACGACCTTGTTATGACAGAAGACGGCGAATGGACAATCTCTTACGAAGTATACGATCCTTACACAGGTGCTAAGGTATACGACGTTCCTTCCGTTGATACAGCTGCTAAGGCTTCTTCCCTCACAGCACTCAAGGCTGGTACAATCGTTGACCTCGTAGACGGTGCAGTTGACGACGACAGCAGATACGTTATCGGCGACGAAGCAGCTCTCGTTGGAAACACAGCTAACCTCGTATGGATTACAGAAGTTGACACAGCAGACGGTTACTTCGCAGTTGTTCCTTACGCTGAACTCTCTGACAGAGAAGCAGTTGAAGAATACGTAGTAGAAAATGCTGAAGAATTCGCTAACGACATCGAAGGCGAAGCAATCGAAAGCAACTTCATCGACTACGATAAGAACACAGTTGTTTCCGTAATGTCCTACGGCGAATACAACAGCGCATTCTGGAACTGGGGTACAATGAGCGTATCCAGCATGGATGCAGTTGCAGCAGCTAAGAAGGATGTTCTCTGCTACAACGACGAAGCTACTGACAGAAACGGCAACTATGTAACAAAGTATGCTGATTACGTTAAGGCATTCGTATCCGTTGACAGAGATGTTGACAATGATGAAAATCCTGTAGCAGAATTCGTAATCGTTATCGTTAACGGCGACGAAACAGCTGCTCTCGATGCTGAATAATCAGTCATTTGACAACAACTTAGTTCAATACTGAATTTGAGCTCCGACCTTCGGGTCGGAGCTTTTTTCGTGTTTTTGTGGGGATAAAGGGGAAGAGGGTGTTGCTTAAAGTGGGAGTTACTGCGAAGGGTAATTGCAGGGGACGGCGGTGTGCGGACCGCAGGGGTGATACTTTTCACTCGGGAAAAGTATCCAAAACCGCCCGCTCATTTTCGGCTCCGCTCCGGTCGCTCAGTCCGACATCACACCCGACGAAACAATTACTTTTCTGCACCGCTGAAACTACACCCTACCAACGGCGACCTACGAAGCGCCGAAAACCGTGGAGGCTATTTTTTGCTACCCACGTCTGCATTTCTGCAGCGTTGAAACTCTTGCGATGCCCCACAGCTATTGTCTATCGTCCGCTATCGCGGTTACGTTCGCAGAGCGACAGATGCGGTATACACTCACGAGTGGCGCGACGACGCAGTGAAAGTGCTCCGACAATTATGAACCTTCCGTCTGAGTTTGCGTTGTTGCGTTTATGCAACGCAAACGGGGTTGTTTAAGCGACACCGAAAGCTTGCATGTCGCGAGGACTTGCCGTGAATAGCCCGCGGGGGCTTCCTCGCAGATGTTACATTTGTGTTACAAAATCTAAAAAGACTTGCAAAAATAATAAGAGTGTTGTAGAATATATCTTGTAAATTACTCTATTTATGAGCAAAAATATTAGGAAGGGGTAACAATATGAGAAATTTTAAATTTCTTGCTACCGCAATCGTTGCAATGATGCTCGCGTGCGTACTCGCATTCTCTTCATTTGCAGCAAAAACACCTTTCACAGATGTTGACGATAAGAACGAAACACTTTCAGATGCTGTTTCTCTTCTCGCAGGTATCGGTGTGACTAAGGGTGTGTCTGAAACAAAGTTCGGAACAATGGATCTTGTAACACGTGAGCAGATGGCTGCTTTCGTTTACAGACTTATGAAGAACGGAAAAACACTTGAAGGTGGTTCCAACACAACTCCCTTTAAGGATCTTACCGACAGTACATACTTCGGTTATGTATCCTGGGCAAACGGCCTTGGAATCATTAAGGGTACAAGCGCTACAACCTTCAACCCCAAAGGCGGTATCATTCTTCAGGATGCATATACAATGGTGGTACGTGCACTCGGTCACGAAACAGATTCATACATCTATCCTTTCACCTATACTGATAAGGCTGAGGAGCTCGGTCTTGATGTAGGTCTTGATTCTGTTGTCGGCTATACAACAAAGCTTACAAGAGGCGACGTTGCTATCATCCTTTATAATGCCTTCTTTGCGGAGACAGGTAAGGAAGAGGTTAAGCAGACCGAAAAGTTTATCGGCGATCCCTATAACGGTAAGTGGGTTCTTGAAGAAAAGACATATAACCCCACACTCGCTGAGGACGTTTATGATGTAGAAGTAGGTAACTTCACAGTTCGTGCTACTCCTAAGTACGCATTCAACGAAAGCGAAGATTCCAACGAATTCATTCCTCTCTGTGATGACTACGAAGACGAAATGCTTCACCTCGTTGCTGCAGAAGATGACGAAGCTCTTCAGGAAATGTACTGCGAATTCGCAGAAACGGGTCTTTCCGGCAGTGCTGATGACTACATTATGCGCGGCGTTGAAGTGTTCTACACATATACAACAAAGAACGAAAAGAGAACTCTTGATAAGGTTTATTTCGTAAACAGTGCTCATAGCCTGATCGAAACAAACACCGTAACTTACTATAAAGAAGACGGTAAGAATAACGGCGAGTTCTACTACTATACAAGAGGCGCTAAGAACGGTCAGAAGAGTGCTTATAAAAAGCTTAAGGGTTACTTCACAGTAAGCGGTAAGGATATTTACTTCTTTGACGCACCCTATTCCTATCTTAAGCCCACATTCCCGACAGGTCTTACAAAGGAACAGAGAGAAGAGCTTCAGAACGAAAAGAACGTAAAGCTCATCGATATCAAGTGCCTTGATTCCGCAAAGGGAACATATTCCTACTATATTGACGAAACAAAGCCTGTTAATGATGAAGATTCCTTGCATATTAACCTCGATAGAGTGTTCTCCAACGGTGTGTATAAGATTAAGTTCTACGACGTAGACGGCGACGGCATTTATGAATATGCTCACTATATGCCCGCAACATACGGCTTTATGGATAGCGATGACAATAAGATCTTCTCCACCGATATGACAAAGAACGGCCCTGTCAGAGCAGAATTCAAGGGCTCCGATCTTGACCTTAGCTTCAAGCCCACAATCTACTATAACGATGCTGAACTCAGAGGTAAAGACTTTGAAGACGGTGATATGGTACTTGCATACCTCAATCCCGCAGCAAACTTTATTGAAGTTATGGCGGTTGTTGAACCCTATAACGGTTATGTATCTCAGGTTAAGCCTAAGAATGCTCAGTACAAGATTGACAACACAAACTTCACAACTCATCAGTCCTATAGAGTTGTAATGGACTTCTACGATGGTAATGATACCAAGTATAAGCAGTACAATCTCCTTGATGATAAGGCTACATCCAGCTACGACTTCTTCTCCCGTTCCGATTATAGCTCGGGCGGCGGTACAGGCGGTGCAGGTACATTCCCCGTACTTATCGGCGACGCATATGATGCAGTAGGCGAAGTATTCGATATCTATGCATATAAGGTTCCCGGTCTTTCTACCTGTACTCTCTGGTATGACCATATTGAAGATGCTAAGATCTCCTTCGACCTTGACGAGCTTGCAATTCCCGTAAGCGATGAAGATCATCCCGCACAGACATATACAGAAAGCAACTTCAATGCAGAACTCGGCGAAAATGTTCAGTTTGCTAAGATGTATTTCAACGGTAAGGTTTCCTACCTGCCTCTCAACCTTGAAGAAATGTATCCTGCATTTGACGCAGGCAAGGAAGGCAGCGTTTATAACCTTGCAGACATTAAGAAGAACGGTGTTCCTTGCTACCTCGATAAGATTTGTAAGGTAACTGTTGATAATAACGGTCTCTATACACTTATTCCTCTTCTCCACGCAGAAGATGAAGATGGCGAATACATCGGTATCAATAATGACAGTAACACTCTCGTAGAAGAAGGTAACAGCAAGCAGTTCGGTATTGACCTTGATAAGCAGGCAACCGGTACAATCAAGAAGGTTGCAGGCACACGCTTCACTCTCTGCGATGAATCCGGAGAAACTCTCCTCGGCGAACCCTTTGATGTTGATAACGGCGTACTTATCAAGTACTTCAATATCACAGGTGCAACAAGAATCATTATCAAGAACTGGCTTGACGAAGATAAGGATGAATATGAATTCCTCGAATTCAACTCCACAAACTTCAAGTCTTCTTCCTCTACAGAACTTGGTAATATCCAGTATATCCTCAAGGGTGATCCCGATTCCGCAACAACAGCAGACCTTGTTCTTCTCTATGCAGAAGCAGTAGAGTTTGAATTTGATACAAAGGGCGTTGATAACGGCTGGAGAATCGTGGCTGACTCTGAAATGGCTAAGGATGCAGAAGGCGACTACAGAAACTACTACAAGCTCTTCAACCCCTACACAGCGGCTATTGAAGAAAACGTAGCAGGCGTTGCTTATGCTGCAAAGGCATCCAAGCTTGATGCTGCACTTGCTGCAGGTACAGTAGTTGAACTCAAGAACGGTATGGTTGACGAAGAAAGCGAAGACCTCGGCTTGATTGATACTTCCGAATCCACAGGTCTTGTATACCTCACAGAATTCGTAGAAGAAGACGGTTATCTCGGCTTTGTTCCCGTAGAAGCAGTTGAAAACGCAATTGCAGACGAAACAATCTGCTGCGGTGAAGACCTTGACAGCTTTATTGCTGAGTACAAGTACGACGGCGTTGAACTCAACTTCAACGGTGAAGAATTCAAGCTTACAGTAGACAGAGACGGCGAAGTAAACTACGGCACATCTCTCTACTATGAAGTTAACGAAGATACAGTGATTTCCGTACTCATAAGTGAAGAAGCCGGCAAGAAAGCTATCCTTGAAGGTGAATATAAGCTTGCTGATATTTCCGCTATTGCTAAGGCAGGTAAGGAATATAAGTGCTACAATGAAAATGTTCTCAACAGAAAGGGCGAATATGTAACAGCTTATGCTGACTACGTAAAGGCTTATGTATATTCCGAAAAGGATGCTAAGCGCGAAGATACTCTTCCCGTTGCTGAATACATCATTATCGTAGTAAACGGCGATGAAGATTTAATCTTTACTGATTCTGACGATGCCTTCCTTCCCAGAACACACGCTGAATAATCGGTAAATTAAACATTAAACTCCCGACCTCGGTCGGGAGTTTTTTTGCTCATATAAAGAAAACCACCTCAATATAATTAATATACCGGGGTGATAAATTTGTATAATAATGATTCGAGAACAAGGATGTCCCAAAGGAATTTTACTGTAAGTATTATAGGCAGGCTTATGGGACTTTTGACAAGCTTTGCGGGCAGAAGTATATTTGTAAGGGTGCTTAGCCGTGAGTATCTGGGACTTGGCGGCTTTTTCGGAAATATATTTTCCATAGTGTCGCTGTGTGAGCTGGGAATTGGGGCTGCAATTTCACAGTCTCTCTATAAACCTCTTGCAAGAAATGACGGTGCATTGGTGTCTGCAATAGTAAGGTATTATACAAAAGTGTGCAGAATTGTTGCTCTTATGTCAACTGCCGTGTGTGTTCTTTTTACACCCTTTGTGCATAGCCTTTGTAAGGGCAGTATAGATAAGAATACGGTAATTGCCGCCTATCTTCTGTTTGTTCTTCACAGTGCTTTGGGGTATCTTCTGACACCTAAATGCGCGCTTGTTGTCTGCGACCAGAGAATGTATGTTGTTACGCTTGTGAAAAGTGTTTTTTCCGTGCTCTCACTTGTTATTCAGAGTGCGTCACTGCTTGTGACAGGTAATTATATTCTTTATCTTTTCTGCAGAATTCTCGTGCTGACGGTTGAGGATGTGATAATCAATATATACGCCGATAAAAAATATCCCTGCCTTGCTTTGCAGGGAAATGTGACAAAGAATTATAAAAAGAAAATATTCTCAAATGTAAGAGCACTGATGTGGCATAAGATCGGCTCCGTTTTGTCAAGAAGCACCGACAGCCTGCTTCTTACGTATTTCGTCGGACTTTCGGGTATGGGAAAGTACTCAAACTATGCCCTTGTAATAGGAAGCATAGGCGCATTTTTCGATGTGGCTGTTAATGCCGTGGGTGCAAGCGTCGGAAATCTCGGCGCAGACGATAGGGGTAAAAAGAGTGAGAGGGTTATGAGACGGCTGTATTTTCTCAACTTCTGGCTTCTGACTGTGGGCACAAGCGTTATTGTGTCAACCCTTAACCCTTTTATAGCCCTGTGGCTGGGTGAGGATATGCTTTTTACCGATGCGGAAATGCTTGTAATTGTCTCAAGCTTTTATTTTTCCTGTATCCGCGACCCCGTGCAGATTTTTGTCAGTACCTTCGGACTTTTCCGCGAATCAAGATATATTCCAGTGCTGCGAGCCGCCGCAAATCTTGTTTTTTCGGTTGTTCTTGTGGATAAAATGGGCGTTGCAGGCGTATTTCTCGGCACTACTCTTTCCACCTGTCTTGTGCCGCTTTTCGGCGAGGTAAAGGTGCTTTATAAGTACGGCTTTTCAATGAAGGCAGGTGAGTTTTGCAGAGAAATGACGGGATTTGTTCTGCAGTCTGTGCTCTGCTCGGGAATATGCTTTGTTCTGACCCTTGGCGTGGGTACAGACCTTGCGGGCATACTTATAAGATTTGTAATATCCTTCTGTGTATCAAATCTTCTTTTGCTCCTTATGTCGGTTCATAAGGACGTTTTCAGGGAAGCAGTTGAGGTGGTCAGCCGCTTTGTTCCGTCATTTTCACGTCACAGCCTTGAGTGAAGAAGCCTGTATTCCGACGGCAGCATACCGTAAATCCTTGAAAATGCCTTTGCAAAGTATGAAGGACTGTCAAAGCCGCATTCAAAAGCAATTTCCGAGATTGTTTTCTGGGTTTCGCGAAGCAAAAAGCCTGCATTCTCGCACCTTATTGCGTTAATATGCTCAATAACCGAAAAGCCCGTGTTTTCCTTGAAAATGCGGGCGAAATGATATCTTGAAAAGCCTGCCAGCGACGCCAGAAATTCCAGAGTGAGCTTTTGTGAAAAATTCTCGTTTATATATTCTACCGTTCTGAGTACGGCGTTGTAGCTCTTGGATTTTTTCCTTGTTTCAGCCTTGCATTTGAGGGCGTAATTCTTGCACATATAAACTATAAAATCGAGAACAGCAAGGCGCGTTTCGGCGACGGAAAGACTATTTTTTTCACCCGAGAAAAGTTGGGCGATTCTTTCCATAAGCATACCTGCTTTTTCGTCGCATATTCTCTGGGTAAAGCTGAGAGCCTCAATATCAATGCCGTTGTCCTTGAAAAAGCTGTTGTCTATAATAAGACAACGGTATTTGACTTCGGCTTCAGAGCTTACGGTATGCAGCTGTCTTGCATTGATAATAACCGTATTTCCCTTTTCCATTTGTATATCCGACGTGTCGCAGCTTACGGTGCCTTCGCCCTCAATACAATATAGAAATTCCGTGTTTTCGTGCCAGTTTGAGACACCGCTTTCTCTGTGCATATAAAAGTCGGTGTGAAATATAAATGGAAGCTCGGGATTTGGCATAAGATGATGCTCATATTGAATATCAATCATAAAAAACCTCAAAAAAGCAATATTATTTTATCAGATGGCACAATTTTATCTTGATTTAAGCACAATTCTATTATATAATGAAATTGAAATAAAAGCAAGAGAATGCTTTAAAAAAGAAAGGAAGACAAGAAAATGTATAAGTTTCCAATAGGCGTAATCGTAGACTCCTTCAGACTCCCCATAAAGGATGCCATCAAAGAGGCGGCAGCAATCGGTGCACAGGGCATTCAGATGTACTGCACAAAGGGCGAAAACTCCCCCGAGAATTTAGTCGGCGAAAAGAGAAAAGAACTCCTTAAGTACGTTAAGGACAACGGTCTTGTATTCTCCGCAATCTGCGGCGACCTCGGTCAGGGCTTCGGCAAGAAGGATATGAACCCCGAGCTTATCGAAAAGTCCAAGAGAATAATGGACCTTGCAAAGGAGCTTGAAACAGACATCGTTACAACCCACATCGGTGTTGTTCCCGGTGACGAAAACCACGACAGATACAAGGTTATGCAGGAGGCTTGCTTTGAGCTTTCAAGATATGCTGACTCCATCGGCTCTCACTTTGCTATCGAAACAGGCCCCGAAACAAGTGCTACTCTTAAAAAGTTCCTTGACAAGCTTGATTCCAAGGGTGTTGCAGTAAACCTTGACCCTGCCAACCTCGTTATGGTTACAGGCGACGCTCCCGTTGTTGCTGTACATAACCTTAAGGACTACATCGTTCACACTCACGCAAAGGACGGCGTAAAGCTCTTTGATGCTGACCCTGAATACGTTTACCACGTAGTTCATCCAATTCCGGAAGAAATCCAGAACAAGAGATTCTATCTCGAAGTACCTCTCGGTGACGGTAGTGTTCCTTATATCCACTACCTCAAGGCACTTGAAGAAGTCGGCTACAAGGGCTTCCTCACTATCGAAAGAGAAGTAGGCGACAATCCTGCAAAGGATATCAAGAAGGCTATTGACTATCTCACAAAGATTATGGAGGAAAACTAAAATGAGTAAGGTTAGAATTGGTCTTGTCGGTGCAGGTAATATTGCCAACACACATATGACAGCATATAAGGGCGTTGCAGACGCTGAGGTTGTCGCAATCTGCGACATTGACAAGGGCAAGGCCGAAAGACTTGCAAATAGATACGGCGTAGAAAAGTTCTACGGCTCTATTGAAGAAATGATTGCTGCAGAAAAACTGGATGCAGTTGACGTTTGCGTATGGAATGTAAATCACGCAAAGTGCGCAATTTATGCTATGGAACAGGGTCTTCACGTTATCTGTGAAAAGCCTATGGCATACAACGCAGAGGAAGCGGCAGAAATGAAGGCTGTTTCCGAAAAGACAGGCAAGCTTCTTATGATTGCCTTCGTAACACGTTATGCCGACGATACAAGAGTTGTCAAGGATTACATTGACAAGGATTATCTCGGCGACATTTACTATGCAAAGGCACAGTATGTAAGACGTCACGGCAACCCCGGCGGCTGGTTCGCTGACAAATCAAGAAGCGGCGGCGGCCCTGTTATCGACCTTGGTGTTCACGTAATAGACAGAGCAAGATACCTTATGGGTCTTCCCAAGCCCGTTTCGGTATATGCGGCATCTTATAACTATCTCGGAAACCGTAAGAACTTAAAGACAAATGTAGGCTGGATTCCCGAGGGTGCAACAAAGGATGACATCTGCGACGTTGAAGATTTTGCAACGGCACTTATCCGTTTTGACAACGGTGCTGTTATCCAGCTTGAAACAGGCTACAGCATCAATGACCTTCCAAAGTCGGGTCTTACTCTCTGCGGTACAAAGGGCGGTATGAAGACAGGCGACGGCCCTCTTACACTCTTCACAGAGCTCAACGACTTTATGGTTGACACAAAGATTGACATAAACAACCTTGCAGACTCAAGAGGCGGCTTTGAAGCAGAGCTCGCGGAATTTGTAGACTGTGTTCTCGGCAAGAAGGAAATTACCGCAACTGCAGAGGACGGTCTTATCTGTATGAAGATTCTCGATGCTATCTATGAATCGGCAAGAACAGGACACGAAGTAATTATTGAAGCGTAGTTTCAATGACTACAATGCAGAATTTAGAATTCAGAATGCAGAATTTTGAAGGTTGATTCTGCAAACAGCAGGGGCGATGCCCACATCGACCCGCAAATAGATTTTTTAAAATAACTTGGAAGGACTATAATAACAATGAAAATTTCAGTTAGCTCATATTCATTCCAGCAGTATATTTCTGCGGGAAAAATGACACAGCTTGACTGTGTTACCAAGGCAAAGGAAATGGGCTTTGACACAATCGACTTTATTGAAATGAAGCTTGGCCAAAACCCCACACTTGAAGAACAGAGGGAATATGCAAAACAAATCAGAGCAAAGGCAGACGAGCTCGGTATGAACATCGAAGCATACTTTGTAGGCGCTCACCTTTACTATGACACACCCGAAGAAAACGAAAAGGAAGTTAAGCGTGTTTGCGACCAGCTCGATATTGCAAAGATTCTCGGCTGTAAGGTTATGCGTCACGACGTATGCTATCACCTTACAAAGACAGGGGCGGGCAAGAGCTTTGACCTTCAGCTTCCCACAATCGCAGAAAACTGCCGCAAGATTGCTGAATACGGTGCATCGCTCGGCATCAAAACCTGTGCCGAAAACCACGGCTATATTGCACAGGATTCCGACAGAATGGAAAGACTTTTCAACGCAGTCAACCACGACAACTTCGGCCTTCTTGTTGACTTCGGCAACTTCTCCTGTGCCGACGAAGACCACATCACAGCAGTATCCCGTGTTGCTCCTTATGCTATAAACGTACACGCTAAGGATATGCACCTCTACTCCGGCAGAGATTCCGTTCCCGGCTTCTGCAACCCCACAAGAGGCGGTAATTTCTTCAGAGGCTCTATTATAGGTCAGGGCGACGTTCCCGTAAAGCAGTGCATCAGAATTATGAAGAGAGCCGGCTACGACGGATATCTTTGCATCGAATTTGAAGGCAAGGAAGACTGCATCCTCGGCATCGAACAGGGCTTTGCAACCCTCAAGCGTTACATTGCCGAAATAGAAGCCGAGTAAGCGGCGAGTCGCCGCTGACAGCTTCGCGGGCAATTCTCGCGATTAACACACCGTCGGCGTCGCGCAAAAAACACCGTTTGACCGCCATAAACGCAAGCGGTCAAACTCAGTTCCAAATCGGTTTTTTCCGTAGGGATGGCGAGTTGCCGCTGACAGCTTCGCGGGCAATTCTCGCGATTAACACACCGTCGGCGTCGCGCAAAAAACACCGTTTGACCGCCATAAACGCAAGCGGTCAAACTCAGTTCCAAATCGGTTTTTTCCGTAGGGATGGCGAGTCGCCGCTGACAGTTTCGCGGGCAATTCTCGCGATTAACATATCATCGGTGTCGCGCAAAAAACACCGTTTGACCGCCATAAATTCCAGCGGTCAAACTCAATGAAACTTCGCACTCAACCAAATGTGAGAGGTAAGCCGCCACGGCGAAGGAGAGAAGTCAGCGGAGGTTGAGATTGATAGAATGGGCGTGGCAGCAGCCTGAGTCTTGACCCCATTAGCGGTCAAGACGAACAGATTTGTAAAAGGTGTAGCCTCAACCGAGCCATCTCTCCTTTTGAGCGGAGAATTTTTGGTACTTTTGTTTCGGGACAAAAGTACGAAGAAACCGTTCGTTTGGCAACAAAACTGTCTCAAAAATAAAAAGAATGAAAGGTAGATTTTATTATGAAAATAGTAGTATGTAACACCTATGACGAACTGTCTCAGTACATCGCTGACAGAGTAGCTTCCCTTGTAAACGAAAACCCCGAATGTATCCTCGGTCTTGCAACAGGCTCAACACCCGTCGGTGCTTATGAAAAGCTCGGCGAAATGTGCAAAGCGGGCAAGGTAGACTTTTCCAAGGTTCGTTCCTTCAACCTTGACGAATACCTCGGTCTTACCCCCGACAACGACCAGAGCTACAGATATTTTATGAATAAGAATCTCTTTGAAAAGATCAACATTGATATCAATAACACCCGTGTTCCCGCAGGTATCTCGGAAGACCCCGACAAGATGTGCAAAGAATACGACGAAGCAATAGACGCTGCCGGCGGTATCGACCTTCAGCTTCTCGGCATCGGCGAAAACGGCCATATCGCATTCAACGAACCCGCAGCTCAGCTTTACAGCGGTACACACGTAACCGACCTTACAGAAAGCACTATAAAGGCTAACTCAAGATTCTTTGAAAAGATTGAAGACGTTCCCACACAGGCTGTTACTATGGGCATCGGCTCCATTATGAAGGCAAAGAGCATCATTATTGCTGCAAACGGTGCCAACAAGAAGGCTGCTGTTGATGTTCTCAGAAGCGGTATGATTGACACAAGCTGTCCTGCAAGCGTTCTCAACGCACACAGAGACGTAACTCTCGTAGTTTGCGGCTGTTAGTGGGGAGCCCCCACGGGCAACTTCGCGGGAAAGGTTCGCTATACACAAGTTTTCGGTGTCGCGTAAATAACGCCGTTTGGTCGGCATAAACGCAACCGACCAAACTCTTCTGAAAACCGATACAAGAATCAACCGTATTTTCACGGTTATCCATCCCAACTGCAACCCTTGGCAGTTGGGATTTCTTTTGTGCTTTATTGACATTTTCCCCATTATATGCTACAATAACCGAAGAATTCATTCACGGAGAAATTTAATGAAAAACATAAAAAGACTAATCTTTGTTTTTGCCCTGACGGCTTTACTCTGTGCTTCAGCTGTGTTGGCAGGCAGTCCCGAGATTACAGGCACCTCGGTACGTGTAGAGGCACCTGTGGGCATACGTGTTTCGGCAGAAATCGACACACCCTTTGGAACCTCTGATGTGGAGGAATACGGCTTTATTGTTTCACGTAAGGTTTTTCTTTCGGGTAACGGACTTTTAAACACAGAGCTTGTTCTGGGTTGTAATATCTACTATGACAAGGGCATATCCTACGGATATGAAGACGGTGAGCTTGTAGACCGCTTTGTTGACAGAAATGACGACAAAACGGTTTTTGCCGCATATCTTCACGGCATACCCGCCTACTATTACCCTGAGGTTTTTGTTGTACGCCCCTATGCAAGGATGGCTGACAGCAGCTCTGTGTACGGTGAACCTATAGAGGTGAACCTGTATGGTGAGGCAAAAAAGGTTAAAGCTGATTCAGAGCTTTATGAGCTGCTTAACAATTCGCAAAAAGCGGTAATTGACGGTGTAATAATTGCCGTTGAGGGTGAGCCGTACACTATGGACAGAAAAGATTTTCGCATTGTTATATCAAGCAAAGTCAAGAAGAATCTTAATCCCACCTATTCTGTTTACTACGACCTTTTCAACCCCTACACCGGTGAGATTCTAAGGGATGTTCAGGGTAGAAAAAAGTCAAGAAGCTACAGCGAAATTGAAGAAATGCTTCTCGAAGTGGGAAGTGTTGTCCCTATGTACGACGGAATTGTTCAGGACACTGCGGACGGATATGTTGCTGATGTGCTGACATCTGACAGTCTTACTCTTATAGGCGGCATTGACACCTCTGTTATGACTCTGAGCACCTCGCTTTACGATGCTTCCTTATCCTGCCGTGAGTGCGTGAAGGAAAGTGTTGCAGAAAATGTTCTCGGAAGCTGTTATGTTTCTCAAGAGACAAATGTGACTGTGGTGAATACTATAGATGCGACGGTGACCACGGCTGATATTCAGAGCGTAATCGACTCGGACAAGAGCCTGCTTTGCTGCTTTGACGGTGCCGACGGTATTTCCTATTCAGATTATATCAAGGCATATGTGTCGGTTTCACCCGATGGTGTGTGCGATTATATTATTGTTGTTGTCCATCCTTACGAAGGTAACGCTTCGGATATTACCTGTCTCAGACACACATATTTTGATGTTGACTTCTTCGTTGACGGCGGTCTTTACGACAGCAGAAGTGTGATTTATAACGGTACCCCTGAGCTTCCGAAATCCCCTGAAAAAACAGGCTACACCTTTGTCGGCTGGGAAAATGAAGACGGTGAAATCGTAAACCCCGAAGGTGTTGCTGTGACAAAGAACGCAGAATATAAAGCCGTATTTGAAAAAGAAATGGTATACTACGATGTTACCTTCAATTTTAACGGCGAGGTTATAGAAAAACTGTCTGTGCTGTCGGGCGAAACGGCAAGCGAACCCGAATTTGAACCCGAGTGCGGTGAATATAAGAGATTTGCAGGTTGGTCACAGACACAAAACGGCGGTCTTGCGGATGTCGTTGATGTTTCAAAAACGGCTATCTATGACGATACGGATTTTTACGGCGTAATTGAAACCAACCCCAACAGTCCCGAGTTTTTGGAAAAAGTCCAGCGAGGCTATAAGCAGCTCAAAAAATTAAAGACATCTGAAGAACTTGAAAAACAGGCTTTGTCAACAATCAAGGTATGCGTCGGATACATTGTAGACGATGCTCTTGATTTCAACTTTATTGACAAGAACTATGCATACGACCATTATGGAGAAATGGTTGAGACGGTAAAGAATATAGTCAAGGTTCAAATGACCGCAACACAGCGCTCTGCCTTTGTAACCTTCCTTACCAACCCCGATAAAATCGATGCTGACGTTCAGGACTTTATAATCGACTACTTTGATATTAACACAAATATAAATTAAACATAAATCCGACGGCAAAAGCCGTCGGATATTACGTATTTACTTGATTTCCTGCTCAAGGTTGTCGAATTCTGGCGTTGAAAAGAATTCGCCCAGGGTTATTTCGAGTCCGTCGCAGAATTTTTTAACCGTTCGTATGGAAATATCCCTTCTGGAGGTGTCCATCATACTGTAGGCGGTTGACGGTGTCACACCCGAAATATTTGCAAGCTCATTGATTTTTATGTTTCTTTCCGAAAGCAACTGTGAAAAGCGGTTTACTACCGCATCTTTTATGTCCATTGTTTAAACCCTCCTTGGTAATATTGTAAAAAATATTACGTTTTCGCGTATACGCACTTGCGTAAACGTAGAACTTGTGTTAAAATAACCGTAAATATATTTCAATTAAAGCTTGAGTTTAGGTATATCAACTGACAGTTGTTTGACAGTATATACTTTATATGGTAGAATATAATCAGAAAAATCTGTAACGGAGGAAAATGTATGAATAAGAAAAGACTGTTGTCCCTGATTTTTGCGGTAATGCTTGTGTCGCTGATTCTTGTACTCGGTGTCAGCGCGAATGAGGCCCCGAGCCTTTTGTTCGAAAAGCTTGTGAGAACAGAGGAGCCTACAGGACCAAGATATTCCGCAACCCTTTCGAGGGAAATTTATGATGACGAAAAACTTACGGAATATGGATTTATTGCCATAGCTCTTGAAAAATATGAGGCAGCGGAGCTGTCTGAAAGCACCTTTACACTCGATGCCGATGCGGACTTTATAAAGGGCGTAAACTACGGTATTGTCGGTGGAAAAAAGGTGGATAAGCACCTGGAGCTTGACGATGATTATGTTACCTTTTCCTGTGTCATAACCAATATTGCCGAGGAATTCTTCAACGAAGGTATTGTTATAAGGGCATATGCGGTATATGACGGTCAGAACTATTATTCCGAGACGTACAAAAGCTCATATTACGTTATGGCAAAAAAGGTAAAGACAAGTGGCGAGTATGATACACTTGACAGCGACGGAAAAGAGCTTATAGATTATATTATTGCTTGCTGTACCGACGAAGAAGACGGCGAAGATGAAGAAATAGTGCAGCCCGACGAGCCTTCACCCGAGGAAATAAGCGGCTACAGATTTGTTTCAAACTATGATATAGCTCTCGATGAAGAGAACAACTGGAGACACTACTACGAGCTTTACAACCCCTATACGGGCGAAAAGGAATACGATGTTCCGGGAATTGAATTTGCTGAAAAGGCGTCTCTTCTCGGAGAAGCCGTAGAGGCAGGTACGCTCATAAAGCTTGACGGCACATATGTTGACGGCTCTTGCGCCGAGGAGTATTCATACAGCTGGCTGGGTACAAGCGGAAGACTCGATACACATACAATCGTGCCTTATACAGAAAATATTACCTGCAGCGATTGTCTCGCGGACTATTTTGAAAACAACGATGATACTTCAATCGTAATTAACTCCGCAACCCCCATTTCCGTGCTTTCGTATAGCAACTTTGACAATGCCTTCAAGTGGGGAAGCATAAGACTAAGCTCCTCGGAGGATTTGCTGGGTCTTGAAAAATCCGTTCAGTGCTATAATGAAAAGGCACTTGATAGGAACGGAAACTATGTTACAAAGTATTTCAAGTTCCCGAAGTTTATCTACAAATCGACAGGAGAATATGAAGGCGGTGCAGAGGTCTGCGACTTTATTTTGATTGTTGCAAACGGTGACGAGGAATGTGCTCTCGGTGAAAAGTGTGAGATGCACGAGAAAATTGATGAGGTACAGAATATCAGAATTGTATCAAATTACGATCTGGTAATGACCGATGACGGAAGCTGGACAATCAGCTACGAAGTCTATAACCCTTATACAGGTCAGAAGGTATACGATGTTCCGTCGTCAGTTGAAGCAGCCAAGGCATCATCCCTTACGGCATTGAAGGCTGGTACAATCGTAGAGCTTGTGGACGGCGTCGTTGATGAAACGAATCTCGGAAGTATGAGCCAAGAGAACCTTGTGTGGATAAAGCAGGCAGACGATGACGGCACTATGACGGTTGTTCCTTACGATCCAACCGCTTCCTGCAGAATCTGTGCCGAGGAATATATGTCCGGCTGCGGGGAAGGTGCATACCGTGATATGTTCGGAAACGAGCATACATCGGGTAAGCTTAAAACGGCTTATTCAACGGTGTTTACACGTCTTTCCTACGGCAGTTATAATTCTGCTTTCTACAATTGGTCGACTATGAATATCAGTAATTACAGCGACGTTTCAAACGGCAAAATGTGGGTTTTTTGCTACAATGATGATTCTCTCGATAAAAACGATAACAACATTACAACATACTCCGACTATGTCAAGGCATTTGTATGTGCAACCGAAGACGATACAGCATATTTTGTTATTGTAATAGTCAACGGTGATGAAGGTGCGGCGTATAATATCGAATGTGAAAAGCACACCGACGTAACATTTACAGCAGAAACGGAAGAAGTAACGGAAGAAGTAACGGAAGAAGTTACGGAAATTCCCGAACCCCAAAGAAGCGGGCCTGCAATTGCAGGGGCTTCTCTTACGGCAGAGGATCTTTAAATGACAATAAAGGCAGTTCAAAATGAACTGCCTTTATATTTTTGTTTAAAAAAAGATTGTTGACTGTTAAGATATATAGGTGTATAATGATATTCAGTAGAAATATGCACAAAATGGATACGTATATATATTTGAAAAAGTGAAAGGATGAAAGAAAAAATGACAAAGATTGATATTTTCTCGGGCTTTCTCGGAGCAGGTAAGACAACACTTATAAAGAAGCTTATTTCCGAAGGATATAAGGGCGAAAAAATAGTGCTTATCGAAAACGAATTCGGTGAAATAGGTATTGACGGCGGATTCCTCAAGGAAGCAGGTATTCAGATTAACGAAATGAACTCGGGCTGTATCTGCTGCAGCCTTGTGGGTGACTTTTCAAAGGCTTTAAAGCAGGTAATAGAAGAATATAATCCCGACAGAATTCTTATTGAACCGAGTGGCGTAGGCAAGCTTTCCGACGTTATAAAGGCGGTAAAGGATGCAGAAATATGCGGTGCAGAGCTTTCAGCCTTTACAACCGTTGCCGATGCTACAAAATGCAAGATTTATATGAAGAACTTCGGCGAATTCTATAACGACCAGATTGAAAACGCATCTACCATATTCTTAAGCAGAACTTCGGGTATGGCACAGGAAAAGATTGACAAGGCGGTAGAGCTTCTTCGACAGAAGAACTCCACAGCCGTTATTGTCACAACCGACTGGGATAAACTTACGGGTGAGCAGATGATAAAGGCTATGGAGGAATGCAAGACTATGGAAGAGCACCTCCACGAGCTTGAAGAGGAGCACAAGGCTCATCACCATCACCACCACGACCACGACCACGACGAAGAATGTGACTGCGGCTGTCACGACCACGAGCATCATCACCACCACGACCACGATGAAGAGTGCGACTGCGGCTGTCACGACCACGAGCACCATCACCACCACGACCACGACGAAGAATGTGACTGCGGCTGTCACGATCACGAGCATCATCACCACCACGACCACGACGAAGAATGTGACTGCGGCTGTCACGACCACGAGCATCATCACCATCATCATCACGCCGACGAGGTGTTTACAAGTGTTGGCTTTGAAACGACACACAAGTTCACAAAAGAGCAGATTGAAAATATCTTAGACAGTCTTGATGACGAGCACGAATACGGTATAGTTCTCAGAGCCAAGGGCATTGTTGAAAACGAGGACGGTACCTGGATTCATTTTGACTATGTACCGGGATGCCCGGATGTAAGAGAGGGCGGCGCCGACATTATCGGCAGAATCTGCGTAATCGGCTCAAAGATTGATGAAGGTAAGATAAAGGAATTATTTGCGTTATAATTGAGAGGTAGAAATATGGAAACACCGGTATATTTATTCACCGGCTTTCTCGATTCGGGAAAGACAAAATTTATTCAGGAAACCTTAGAGGATGTCAACTTCAACAACGGCGAAAAGATACTTCTTGTCGTCTGCGAAGAGGGCGAAGAGGAATACAACGAGGACAATTTCCCCGGCGACAATGTGGATGTTGTATACATCGAGGACAAGAGCGAGCTTACAAAGGAAAACTTAACTGCAATTTCCGAAAAAAGCGGTGCACAGAGAATTCTTATCGAGTACAACGGTATGTGGATGCTGGATGAGCTTTACGCCGCACTTCCCGACGAATGGCTTGTATATCAGGAAATGATGTTCGCCGAGGCTATGACCTTTGAAAACTACAACCAGAATATGAGACCGCTTGTGGGTGACAAATTAAAGAGCTGTGAAATGTGCGTATTCAACAGAGCAAAGCAAGGCTTTGACAAAATGGCAATTCACAAGATCGTTCGCTCTGTATCCCGCCGTGCCCAGATTGCCTATGAATATGAATCGGGTGAGGTTGAATATGATGATATAGAAGATCCGCTTCCTTTTGACAAAAACGCACCTGTAATCAAGATTGAGGATGACGACTACGGTCTCTGGTACCGTGATTTTGCCGAGAACACAAGCGACTATATCGGAAAAACCATTGAAATTACAGCTCTTACTATGAGAAACAAGCTTATTTCCGCAAAGAGCGAAATTATAGTAGGACGTCAGATTATGACCTGCTGTGCCGACGACATCACCTACAAGGGACTTCTCTGCAAAACACCGAATGCCAAGGATTTTGCTCAAGGGCAGTGGGTAAAGCTTGTGGCAAAAATTTCCTTTGAAAAGCACAGAGTTTACCGCGACGAAAAGGGACCTGTGCTTACCGCAGTTTCCTGCGAAACAACAACAGCTCCCGCAAAGCCTGTAGCCGACTTCTTTTAAGCGGGCTGTCGGGGAAGCCCGACAGCAAATTCACGCCCGGCTCTCGCAATAGGCAAACTTTCGGTGTCGCTTAACGAACCCCGTTTGACCGCCATAAACGCAAGCGGTCAAACTCAGACGGAAGGTTCATAATTGTCGAAGCACCCTTACTGCGTCGTGGTTGCACTCGTGAGTGTATACCGCATCTGTCGCTCTGCGAACGTAACCGCCTTTCGGGCGGACGATAGAGTGTGTTTGTTAGTGGAAGAAGAATATAACGTTGCAAGAGTGCAGACGTTGAGAGCTAAATTAGCCTCCACGGTTTTCGGTATGCCGTCAAAATGACTGTGCTACGCCGATTTTGGCGGTCGGA
>CAZTNR010000026.1:0-22563 GCA_964614955.1 uncultured Oscillospiraceae bacterium
GTGGTAGGCGTGGCAGTATTCCTGCTTGATACAGGTTTCTCCAAGCTTTTCCAGTGGCTCAGCACACTCGTTTAATTTGTTTCGTAAAGGAGCAATAAAATGACAAACGAAGGACAGGCACTCTGGTATGTGGTTCACACATATTCGGGTTACGAAAACAAGGTAGCGGAGAATATCGAGCGTCTTGTTGAGTACAGAGGTCTTCAGAATCTCATTTTTGAGACAAAGATACCCACCGAAATCGTTGTTGACTCACAGGAAGAGGCAGACGAATATTTCGATTCACTCGAAGTAGAGTACGATGACGACGGAAACGAAGTGAAGAAGGCTCCCAAAGAAAAGAAGCCTACTGAGCACAAGATGTTCCCGAGCTATGTACTCGTAAAAATGATTATGAACGATGAAAGCTGGCACGTGGTAAGAAATATCCGCGGTGTAACAGGCTTTGTCGGACCGGGTTCACGCCCTGTACCTCTTACGGAGGCGGAGGTTGCGGCTCTCGGCGTTGACGTACGCGTACGTGAAGCGGCATACAATGTCGGCGACAGCGTAATCGTAGTCGCAGGTTTCCTTGCGGGCTCAGTTGCCACAGTTAAGGAAATCAACACAGAAACAGGAAGAATTAAGGTTGCGGCACTTATCGGCGGCAAGGAAACAGCAGTTGAAATGAACGCAAATGAGGTTGAACCCTTAAATTCCTAAAAAGCACAAGAAATTTATCGCAGTTATGTCAGGTAAGCGTTTTGCCAAGCTTCTGACAAATTGTAAAGGCTGCGAGGGCAAAACGAAAGTGTTTTGTCTGTGGGAGGGACAAGATCCCGAATTATTTACCACATTTGGAGGTGTAAACAAAATGGCAAAGAAAATAACTGGTTATATTAAGCTTCAGATTCCCGCAGGAAAGGCTCTTCCTGCACCCCCTGTAGGTCCTGCACTCGGTCAGCACGGTGTTAACATTGCAGGCTTCTGTAAGGAATTCAACGAAAGAACAAAGAACGATATGGGTCTTATCATCCCTGTAGTTATCACAGTATATGCAGACCGTTCTTACTCTTTTGTAACTAAGACTCCCCCTGCTGCTGTACTTATCAAGAAGGCAGCCGGTATCGAAACTGCTTCCGGCGAACCTAACAAGAATAAGGTTGCTACTATCACAAAGGAACAGGTTCAGAAAATCGCAGAAACAAAGATGCCCGACCTCAACGCAGCTTCTCTCGAAGCAGCTATGAGCATGATTGCTGGTACTGCACGCAGCATGGGCGTTGTTGTTGCTGACTAAGGGAGGTAATTGACAATGGTTAAGGGAAAGAAGTATCAGGAAAGCGCAAAGCTTATTGATAGAACAAAACTTTATGACACAGTAGAAGCTCTTGATATGGTATGCAAGACTTCCAAGGCAAAGTTCGACGAAACAGTTGAAGTACACGTAAAGCTCGGTGTTGACAGCCGTCACGCAGACCAGCAGGTTAGAGGTGCGGTAGTTCTTCCTCACGGTACAGGTAAGACTGTTCGTACACTCGTATTTGCTAAGGGCGACAACGCAAAGGCAGCAGAAGAAGCAGGTTCCGACTTTGTTGGTGCTGAAGATATGGTTGCTAAGATCACAAGCGAGAACTGGTTTGAATTCGACGTTGTTATCGCAACTCCCGATATGATGGGTGTTATCGGTAGACTCGGTAAGGTTCTCGGTCCTAAGGGTCTTATGCCTAACCCCAAGGCCGGTACTGTTACTATGGACGTAGCGAAAGCAGTTGCTGAAGCTAAGGCAGGTAAGATTGAATACCGTCTTGACAAGCAGAACATCATTCACTGTCCTGTTGGTAAGGCTTCCTTCGGTGCAGAAAAGCTTGCTGAAAACTTTGACACTCTTATGAGTGCAGTTGTTAAGGCTAAGCCCGCTGCTGCTAAGGGTCAGTACATCAAGTCCTGCGCAGTTGCTTCCACAATGGGCCCCGGCGTTAAGGTTAACACAGCGAAGTATATGTAATTAAAAATTGCCGTTCCAAAAGGAACGGCTTTTTTTGCGGAGAGCCGCCTCCACCACTCATTTTCACGTCATAATTGAAATTTTAGAATTACCTCACTTGGGCATTTACTGCATAGGTGGGGATTCTGTTTTTTTGGAAGTGTAAAAAGTTGACAAAATTTGGTAGCGGGTGTAAAATCCTAATGATATTGTATGAGGAGGGATATATTTGATAAATAATAAAGAAATAATGTTAAATAGAATGTACTCTGGCGATTTCCTTAAAACCGAGGGCAATATCGGTCATGAAGTAATAAACCTTTTCAAAGATGACAATGGCAGAAACTACATTTATGCACTTCCAGATGGCAGTATAGCAAAAGAACATAATGGTAAGGTTAAAATCGTATTTCTTGTACGTTGGATTGGAAATAATACAATGGAAATACTTGCAAAATGTGAGGAATTGACACAGATTATTACTCGAAAGAACTCTGGAAGAAAAGATAGAACAGAGTTGCACAATCAGCAAGTCAAATTCTTAAAAGAAAACAATATAACATATGGTGGTGTTAGGTTGGATGCCATTTTCAAGGGAAATATTTATAGAGGTGCTTTAGATGAAGATGCACTCTATGTCACGTTTCAAACAAAGAAAATGAGAAAGCCAAGAAAGCCAATATACATAGTTGATAAGCACCTATCAACACAACAATCAAACACTTTTATTCTTGAAGGAATAAAGTTTTCAAAAACTTCTCCTAAAATGTATTATTCCGAGGGAACACACGCATATTCATTGCTAGAAAAAATTTCTTTGGACGATTCTTTGTGGGAATTTGAAAACACAACAGAATCTATAAAAGCCGAACTTTTCAACAAGGAAGAAAACTATAATTTTTTGAAGTTGATTCGCAAAGAATATGATGAACTTGTATTTTCAAATTTGTTTTGTCATTACTTTACCAGTTATCCACAATTATTTGTGTTTTTTTGTAAAAAAGTTCTCGGAATTGAAATAGACACGTCTTTTATACTTGAAAGAGAAAGCCAAGATAATATTGATATTTTACTACAAGACAAAAACAATGTCATAGTAATTGAAAATAAAATCAAGTCAGGCATCAACGGAATCAGACACGATATATATAGTAACGAAATTCAATCACAATTACACGAATACTATACTTTTGCAAATTCAATAGCAAATGGTAGAAACGTGAGTTGTTTTATATTTTCTCCCAATTATAATTATTTGGATATTAGCAATTATATGTCTGGTGATTATTATTCCATTATTGAATATAGTTCAATTTATAATTTTTTCTCAGATCACAAAGATAATTATTCGGGTGATAAATATTTTTTGGACTTTTTGAGCGGTCTTTATAAACATACCTTGAAAGTAAATAACGAACATTTTGAGGAAATGCGGAGAAAATTTTCTGCACGAATTCTTGAAATCACCCAAAACAACAGTATTAGTTGATGCCCAATTACTCATGCTTAAGATTTCACCCATTATCAACCACCCTATGGCTACCCTCGCCATCACGGCTCTCACACCTATCCCGCCAAGGCCATCCATGTGTCATTTTCCTCGAAAATGGTTATTCGTTTTCTCGACAAAACGGCAATTTTGCGGTATAATGTACACGAAATAAAAGTGGTGGAGTTATGCTGCTGTGCCATTATCAAAAAAACAGTCGACAAATTGATTTTTTAGTATATAATAACAACAACAGAACCCGACACGCCTCTCAACGATGCGGACCACGTCGGGTTATTTAATTTTATGAGAGTCGCAAATTATGCAAAAAGTATTGACACACCCTATTTGATAGGGTATAATATATTTGCGAGGTGAGAAACAGATGATCAGAACCTTTGTCGAGCTTCCGTTATTCCGTTCCAAGTGGAAAGCTCTTGGACTTAATGATGATGACTTAAAAAGATTACAGGAAGAAATTCTTCTTGATCCCAAAACCGGTGCCGTCATGAAAGATACCGGTGGCATAAGAAAAATGCGATTTGCTTTTGAACACAGAGGAAAGAGCGGAAGTGTTCGTGTTATATACATTGATTTTGAAGTTTATGAGAAAATTTATCTTCTTACTGCATATCCTAAGAATGAGAAAGATAATCTTTCAAAGGAAGAACGCAACGAACTTCGAGAATTGGTTAAAGTTCTTGAAAACCAGCTCAAAGAAAGCGAAAAGGAGGATTGAATATGTCTGTATTTGATGATATCAAAGTTGGGTTAAATGAAGCAATTGAATATGAAAAAGGCAAAATTAAAGCCAACACAAGAATAATCTCTGTTACTCCGGTCGAAGAATTTACGGCAAGTGAGATTAAAGATATCCGTAAAAACGCAGGAATGACACAGTTGCTATTTGCAAAATACCTCGGTGTCTCGTTAAAGACAGTTGAGGCATGGGAATCGGGCAGAAATCAACCGAACGGTGCTGCCTGTAGAATGCTTTCCATTACCAAAAATAATCCGCAATTTCCAAAGAGTTCGGGTATTGTTTTGTAAATCCCCTTTGTACAAATCATTGAGTCCTCGTATTATCGTTGCAAAATGTAGTACGGGGACTTTTATTCTCAAATCGCACTATGGTTATTCCCACCGCCCGATGTCAGACACCGACATTGTTTTTTTGCTCTCATAATGACAAAAATAGTTTTTTGCCTATAAATAAAAAAATCTCTTGTAAACCAAAAAAATATATGATACAATAAAATAGTTATAATGGATAGTGTTTGAAAAAATATTATCCACACATTTTCCCGAAAGGAGAAAAATATGTTTGAAGCAATCGGAAATGCGTACGTTAACGGCATAATTCCTTATCTTGCGGCAGGGTCAGAGGGAATGGCTGCGGCGTTTATTACGGCAGGATTTGTACTTGTGGCACTAATTGCTTACACCCTCGGCTCACTCAACTTTGCGCTTATTCTTTCAAAGCGAATGTACGGCGAGGACATAAGAGAGTTTGGCAGTAAAAATGCAGGTACTACCAATATGGCAAGAATCTACGGCAAGAAGGCGGCGCTTTTTACAATACTCGGCGACATCTTCAAAGGTATAGTATCTGTAATTATCGGCTCTTTTCTTATGGGTGCGACCCTCGGCGGATATTTTGCAGGCTTAATGTGTGTTATCGGACACGTTTTTCCCGTATTTTATGGTTTTCGCGGAGGAAAAGGCGTTGCAACAGCGGCGGCGGTAATACTTATGGTAAACTGGCAGATTTTCCTTATAATGATATCCCTGTTTATTCTCACCGTTGTTCTCACAAGATATGTGTCCTTAGGCTCCTGTCTTGCGGCTGCAATTTTCCCTTTCCTTACCTACAATTTTGTAACGGTTAAGGGCGTACCTAACGGCGGTTTTGCTTTTATATTTGCTTTCCTTATGGCAATTCTCGTAATATGCAAGCACCACACAAATCTTAAGCGTCTTGCCAACGGACAGGAATCAAAGTTCAGCTTCAAGAAAAAGGAAAAGACTGAGGAATCGGAGAAATCCGAAACAAAGGTCTACAAGGCAAAGAAAAAGAAGAAAGAAACAAAGTACAGAATTTCAAAGAAATAATATATCGGAGGCAAAAAATATGAGTCACATCAATACAAAATGTATCCAGTCAGGCTACACACCTAAAAACGGAGAACCCAGAATTCTCCCTATCGTACAGTCTACAACCTATAAATACGAATCTGCCGACCAGATGGGCAGACTCTTCGACCTCGAAGAAAGCGGCTACTTCTATACACGTCTTGCAAACCCCACCAACGATGCAGTAGCGGCAAAAATCTGCGACCTTGAAGGCGGCGTGGGTGCACTTCTCACATCCTCCGGTCAGGCAGCAAACTTCTACGCAATCTTCAATATCTGCTCTGCAGGCGACCATGTTGTCTGTTCCTCTGCTATTTACGGCGGAACCTTCAACCTCTTCAATGTTACAATGAGAAAGATGGGCATAGATTTTACCTTCGTAACACCCGATGTTACGGATGCAGAGCTTGATGCGGCATTCAAAGAAAACACCAAGGCTGTATTTGCTGAAAGTATTTCCAACCCCTCACTTAACATTATCGACTTTGAACAGTTCGCTTCTGCTGCTCACAAGCACGGCGTTCCCTTTATCGTTGACAACACATTCCCCACACCTATAAACTGCCGTCCCTTTGAGCACGGTGCCGATATCGTAACCCATTCCACAACAAAGTATATGGACGGTCACGCAACAAGTGTCGGCGGATGTGTAGTTGACAGCGGCAACTTTGACTGGTCTGCACATGCCGACAAGTTTGCTTGTCTCACAACTCCCGATGATTCCTATCACGGAATTACATACACAGAAAAGTTCGGAAAGAACGCATATATCACAAAGCTTCTTGCACAGGTAATGCGTGACCTTGGCTCTATCCCTTCACCCCATAATGCATTCCTCTTGAATCTCGGTCTTGAAACACTCCACCTCAGGATGGAAAGACATTGTGCTAACGCCCTTGAGGTTGCAAAGTTCCTTGAAAGTGACGACAGAATTGCCTGGGTTGAGTATCCCGGACTTGAGTCCTCAAAGTACTATGCAAGAGCACAGAAGTATATGCCCAACGGCACCTGCGGTGTAATCTCCTTCGGTGTAAAGGGCGGCAGAGAAGCGGCTACAAGATTTATGGATTCGCTTCGACTTGCGGCAATCGTAACCCACGTTGCCGATGCAAGAACCTGTATTCTTCATCCCGCAAGCACAACACACCGCCAGCTTACAGACGACCAGCTTCGTGACTGCGGCACAAGCCCCGACCTTCTCAGACTTTCCGTGGGCGTTGAATACGCAGGCGATATTATCGACGATATCAAGCAGGCTCTTGACAATCTTTAATCAAAAAAGGGCGGCCGCACAGGGTCGCCCGTATGAATATATTCCCGATTGTGAGGTAAGTTATGAAAAATTACAACAAGTGTCTTCGTCTGCCTCTCGGTGCCATAAAGGCGGAAGGCTTCCTTAAGGATCAGCTTTTAAGGGCAAAAGACGGTATGACAGGTCATCTTAAAGACCTTGAGCCCGAGATGATAGCTTTGCCTTATATTAAAAAGGCGTATGTCAAGGCGTGGGGATCCGGTGACCAGTCGGCCTGGGGTGCTGAAATTTCGGGCAATTACTGGGCAGGCTACATTCAGTCGGCATTTGTGCTTGACGACGAGGAAATGAAAAAGACTGCAACCGACTGGGTAAACGGTATGATGAAAAATCAGAAATCCGATGGTTATCTTGGCACATTCTATGAGGACGATGCGGATATATATAATGATTTCAACGGCTGGGGTACTGCCTGCTGTATGCGAGGACTTCTTGCTTTTTATGAAGCAACGGGACGGGAGGACGTACTTGAAGCGGTGCATAAGTGTATGCTCTGGTTTACAAGGGAGTGGGCAGGGGAGAACAAGACCTATTATGCCGCACCCTATCTTATAGACCCTATGATTCTGACATATCTTCACACAGGAGACAAAATTCTTGCGGAATATGCAAGGGAATATCTTGAGAAAACCTGTGACAGGGATATTTTTGAGTCTTCTTATAAAGCACTTTTGTCGGATGAGTTCCACTACAACTCCAATCACACGGCGGCTGTGGGATATTATCTCAGACTTCCTGCTATGGTTTACTCGGCTTTCGGCAACGAAGAATACTTAAAAGCAAGTGAAAAAGGCATTCAAAAGGTAAGAAAATACTCGGTTCAGCTTTCGGGAGGTCCTGTATCCATAGCCGAATATCTCGGTCCCGTCGGCGGAACAGCCGAAACCGAATACTGCAGCTATGCTTACTTCAATGCAACCTACACTATGATGGGTATTATCACCGGCAAAGCCGTTTACGGCGACTATATGGAAGAAATGTACTACAACGGTGCTATGGGGGCAAGAAAAAAGGATGAAAAGGCAATAGCATATCTCAGTGCACCCAACCAGTTTATGGCAACCACCAGATCCTCGACTGCAGGAGCAAGAGTTGATATGCAGGCATATAATCCCTGCTATCCCGTTTCCTGCTGTCCCGTAAATGCGGTTTGCAATGTACCCGAGTTTATCAGAGACCTTATGATGACGGATGCCGACGGAAATGTATATGTTCAAGGCTACGGTCCCTGCCGACTTGACTACAACGGCATAAAGATAAACGTAAATACCCTTTATCCCTTCAGGAACAATGTGAGATTTGAAATAGACTGCGACAGGGCTTTTTCACTTTTCCTCAAGAATCCCGTATGGGCAAAGGGCTTTGAAGTAACCGTAAACGGTGAAAACGAAAAGCTTTCAGTAAATGAAAACGGTTATATTTGTGTAAATAAGGCGTGGAAGTGCTGCGACGTTGTTGAAATTTCCTTTAAGGCTGAAATTGAAATCATAAAGGTTGATGACAGCGACGGGGTAGGAAACCACCCTATTGCCATAAAGTACGGACCGCTTCTCTATTCCTACCATATTCCCGAGGACTGGATACCTGCCGTGGGAGCTCCTATGACACCTCTTCCTGAGGGATGGACGTGGTACAATCTTGTGCCGTTCTACCGTGATCCTCCCTGTAAGAGCCATCACGAAGCAACGGGGCTAAGACGAAATTATATCAACTGGAATCTTGCCATTGACGAAAATATAAAGCCTTCGGATTTCACGATTGAGGAAATTGAGCCTAAAGGATATGTCTGGGAAAACACCCCCATAAAGCTACATTCTCACTGCTATAAGGCACCCTACGTTATGCCTCCTTATCCCAACAGAACCTTAGAGCCTTGCGGAGAGTATCAGATAGTTACACATAAGCTTCCTCTTTCCTTAGAGCCTTTCGGCTGTACAAATTTAAGACTTACATATTTCCCCAAGGCGGCATTGAACCAATAATGAGCAAAACCCGACTGACACAGTGCAGTCGGGTTATATTTTGCTCATAAGAGCATAAAGCGTCTCATAAACTTATATCATAAAGCTGCGAAAGGAGAAGCATTATGCCTGTTACAGTCAGCGAAAAAAGGATAAAATCAAAGATAAAATCGGGGGACAGAACAGCTGTTATTGAAAACATAAAATACCCCTTTTTTGAAGGAGAAAAGAGTGAGAAGCTGTGTAAAAGAATGAATGATTTTTATTCCGATATTGCCGAAAAGTATTCATATCACGCAAGAATCAGACTTCCCAAAAGAATAAAGTCAAGGCGTGTTACCTGCAGACTTCCTATGACGGTTACTATGAATTACACAATAGCCTTTTGCGATGAAAATATAATAAGCGTTGTGCTTGATTTGTCCTTTTCCGAGGGTAAGAATATAAAAATGCGCCGTTTTTCGCAGATGTGGGGCGTAGAACGTCAGGATATGCTGTCACCGTACGAAATAATCAGAACAGACGGGCAGGCGAAAAAAAGCATTTATCGGAAGATTCTTTCAATAGCCAAAGAAAACGGAGAAAATCCTGCTTTCGGGTATGTCGAAGACTATCCCGCAAAGCTGTCAAAGCATTTTGATTTGCGTAATGTGTTTGTTGTCCCAAAAGGAGTCTGTTTCTTTGTAAATGCGGGAATTCTGTCACCCGAAAAATACGGTGCAAGTAACTTTATACTCAGCTTTGAAAGCCTGAAGGGGCTGATGACGGCGGATTTTTTGACGGATAAGGACATAAAAGAGCCCGAAAACAAGAATATTGTAAATAATATATAAACATTTGACGATTCCCTTATTCATCTTTCACAATCTGTGGTATAATACAATGGAATATTTCTTATAAGGCGAATTGCTACCTTTTTAACAAAGAACACGGAGAAAAAAGATGTCAAGATACATAGAAAAAGTAGAAAATATGACGCTTCCGGCACTTCCTATGAGAGGACTTGTTATCTTCCCCGGTGTGCCCACAAGCTTTGAAATCAATAACAAGCGCTCGGTTTCTGCAATGAAGGCGGCGGCAATGTACGGAGGAAACATTTTCCTTTCCTGTGTAAGCAATGCCGACAGGCCAAGTGAAAAGCCGGTAATGTACCCTATGGGCGTTGTGGCAAGACTCAAGCAGTCCTTAAAGCTTCCCGACGGTAACTACAGGCTTCTTGTCGAAGCAAAGCAGAGAGCCGAGATTGTTGAAATCGTAAGGGAAGAAGAATATCCCACCGTAAATGTTCTCGTAAAGAGTGTATACCTTCCCGACGACGGAGGAATACGCGGTCAGGCACTTGTTGCCGAAGCACTTGATGCATTCCAGAACTACATAAAGTTTATGCCCAAGATTTCCAATGAAGTTGTTGCCAGCGTTCAGGCGATAACAGACCCCGGGCTTCTTTCCGATTTTATTGCGGCAAACGTGCTTTTCAGATACGAAGACAAGCAGGCAATCCTTGAAGAATGCGACCCCTTAAAGCGAATTGAAAGACTTATTGTTATTTTAGAGCAGGAGAGGGAAGTGCTGTCTCTCAGGAGCGACCTTCACGATAAGGTAAAGGAAAGACTCAGCGATAACCAGAGAGAATACTTCCTAAAGGAACAGCTTAAAGTCATTCACGAGGAGCTTGGAATGTCGGGTGATGCCGATGAGGACGGCTTCTTTGAAAGAATAGAAAAATCTGCCTTTTCCGACGAAACCAAGGAGCGTCTTGTCAAGGAAGCAAACAAGCTTAATAAAATGCCCTTCGGCTCGTCCGAAAGCAGTGTTATAAGAAACTTCCTTGAAACAATTCTAGAGCTTCCCGTCGGCATTTTTACCAAGGACGTATTCGACGTGGCAAAGGCAAGAAAAATTCTTGATGAAGACCATAACGGTATGCAGAAGGTCAAGGAAAGAATTCTCGAATATATCGCAGTAAAGCAGTTAAGCCCCGACCTTCGCGGTCAGGTAATCTGCCTTGTAGGCCCTCCCGGTGTGGGCAAATCCTCGATATCTTCTTCAATTGCAAGAGCGATGGGAAGAAACTTTGTTAGAATTTCCCTAGGCGGTGTAAGGGATGAAGCTGATATCAGAGGTCACAGAAAGACATATATCGGCGCGATGCCCGGCAGAATTGCTGAAGGAATGACAAGGGCAAAGAGTATGAATCCGGTCGTGCTTCTTGACGAAATAGACAAGCTATCCCGTGACAGCCACGGCGACCCTGCTTCTGCTCTTTTAGAGGTTCTTGATTCCGACCAGAACAAGTCCTTCCGCGACCATTTCCTTGAAATACCGCTTGATATTTCAAACTGCATATTTATTGCAACGGCAAACAATGCAGAGACCATTCCCGATGCACTCTATGACAGAATGGAAGTAATAAATCTTCCCTCATATACAAGAAACGAAAAGCTGGCAATCTGTAAAGACCACCTTTTGCCCAAGCAGTTAAAGAGACACGGTCTTACAAAGAGAAGCTTAAACCTTTCCGACTCCGCAATCTTTGAGCTTATTGACGGTTATACAAAGGAAGCGGGCGTCAGAAACTTAGAGCGAGAGGTTGCTTCCCTTATCCGTAAAATTGCAATGAAGATTGCAACGGGCGAAAAGAAGAGCTTCAAGATAACAGATGAGCATATTGCCTCTCTTATGGGGCCGAGAAAGTCAAAGCCCGATCCGATGCTGACAGAAAATACCGTCGGCGTTGTAAACGGTCTTGCCTGGACTGCTCTCGGCGGTGAAATGCTGCAGATTGAAGCCTTATCGATGCCGGGTACGGGTAAGTTTGTTCTTACGGGAAGCCTCGGCGACGTTATGAAGGAATCGGCACAGGCGGCTGAAAGCTATATCAGAAAGCACAGAGAGGAGCTTGGTATTAAAAACCCCGAATTCTTCAAGGATACCGATTTACATATCCATGTTCCCGAAGGTGCGATTCCCAAGGACGGCCCCAGCGCAGGTATTACTATGGTAAGTGCTATCGTGTCGGAGCTTTCGGGACGTAAGGCACGCTACGATGTGGCAATGACAGGTGAAGTGACCCTGACGGGCAGAGTACTTTCCATAGGCGGACTTCGTGAAAAGACTATGGCGGCATACAAGAACGGTATGAAGGTAGTGCTTATTCCTTACGACAACATTTCCGACCTTCACGAGGTTGACCCTGTTGTGAAGGAAGCGATTACATTTATTCCCGTAAAGCACGTATCAGAGGTTCTTGAGGTTGTTCTTGAGCCTGTGGGCGAAAATGCTGCAGGTGAAGAAGCCTCCGATGTATTTGTCGGAGAAAATGTGGTGGCGGTATGCCACAATGCTACAGTATAATTGAAGTAAGAAGTGAAGAAGTATGAATATACAAAAAGCCAATCTTATAATGACGGCAGGACTTCCAAAGCAGCTTCCCGGTATAATGAGACCCGAAATTCCTCAGGTTGCAATGTGCGGCAGAAGTAATGTGGGAAAATCCTCGCTGATAAATAAAATGCTGAACAGAAAAAAGCTGGCGCGTGTCAGTGCGGAGCCCGGTAAGACAATTACCGTAAACTGCTATGACATTGACTCTACGGTTTATCTAGTTGACCTTCCCGGCTACGGCTATGCAAAGCGTTCCTTCAGTGAACGTGAAAAGTGGAAGAAGCTTATTGACAAGTATTTTGAAACCCCCGGTGAAAGACTTTATCTTCAGCTTGTTGACTTAAAAGTCGGACTTACCAAGGACGACGAAGCAATGGTGAATTTTCTTGTTAATGAGGATTTGCCCTTTGCCGTTGTCTGCACCAAGGCGGATAAGCTCAACAAAACAAACAGAATAAAGAATCTCGAAGCCATAAGAAACCACCCTGCAATCCCCGAGGATGCGGAGGTAATTCCTTTTTCCTCCGAAACAGGAGAGGGCGTTGACGTGCTTTGGGAAATCATAAACGAATTTGTGGATTTCGTTAACGGCGTGCCGTCACAAGAAACTGAAGCACCCGAGGAAAACACGGAGGAATAATGTAGGGGAGACCCTATGTGGTCGCCCGTGTATACATTTTGGCAACATAAAGGACAGATAACATTGAACACACAACTTTTACACAACAACTATTCAATCAACGAAAAAGGTCATTTTGAAGTCTGCGGACACGATACCGTAGAGCTTGCAAAACAGTACGGCACACCTCTTTACGTTATCGACGAAGATAAGGTCAGGGAAATGTGCAGAACCTATAAAAATGCCGTAAAGAAAAACTTTGACGATGCGGATATCCTCTATGCAAGTAAGGCACTTTCCTTTAAGGGAATGTACAAGATTGCGGCAGAGGAAGGAATGTGCGTTGATGCTGTTTCGACGGGTGAAATATATACCGCAATTTCCGCAGGCTTTCCGAGTGAGCGTATATATTTTCACGGCAACAACAAGATGTACGAGGATATCGAGTTTGCCGTAAAAAACGGCGTAGGGTGCTTTGTTGCCGACAACTGCGAAGAGCTTGATTTTATCGACGAAATCGCAGGAAAGTACGGCAAAACACAGGATGTGCTTCTCAGAATCACCCCCGGTATTGACCCTCATACCCACGCAAAAATCGCAACGGGAAATGTGGATTCAAAATTCGGCGAAGCAATAGAAACAGGACAGGCGACCCTCTTTGTAAAGCACGCACTTGAAAAGTCTAATGTAAATCTTCTCGGCATCCACTGCCACGTCGGCTCTCAGAGCTTTGACCCACAGCCCTTTATTGATGCCTGCGAGATTATGACAAAGTTTGCGGCAGAAATCAAAGAAAAGTGTAATTATGAAATAAAAGTACTTGACCTTGGCGGAGGTTTTGGTGTAAGATATTTACCTGACGAAGAAAATCTCGATATCGAATGGATGATAGGCAAGATTGCAAAGACGGTGAAAAAGACGGTTGCCGAAAACGGACTGTCAATGCCGAAAATTATGTTTGAGCCGGGCAGAAGCCTTGTTGCGGCAGCAGGTGTTACACTATACACCGTAGGACACATAAAGACAATTCCCGGGTATAAGAATTATATCCCCGTAAACGGCGGTATGTCGGATAATCCCCGTTATGCACTCTATGAATCACCCTACTATTGCCTTATCGCAAATAAGGCAAATGAACAAATGAATTTCCACGCCGATGTTGTAGGCTCCTGCTGTGAAAGCGGAGATATTATACAGCCCGATGTGGATATTCAAAAAGCAGAATACGGCGATATTCTTGCCGTGTGCGTTACGGGTGCGTATAACTACTCTATGTCGTCAAATTATAACCGTTTCTTGAAGCCTGCGCTTGTGCTTGTAAGTAAGGACGGCGTAAGGGTAGGGGTTAAGAGAGAAACGCTTGAGGATTTGATGAGAAACGATGGTTAAATGCGGAACGCGGAATGCGGAATGCCGGCTGATTAAATTTTAACAATAATGAATTATTAAATATTATCACATACAAAGGAAGTAAAGACAATGTTAAAGAACACAGAAAAGTCAATGGACAAAATTGTAGCCTTCTGTAAGAACAGAGGTTATGTATTTGCAGGCAGTGAAATTTACGGCGGTCTTGCAAACACTTGGGACTACGGTCCTTTAGGCGTTGAACTCAAGAATAACGTAAAAAAGGCTTGGTGGAAGAAGTTCGTTCAGGAAAACCCCTACAACGTAGGTCTTGATGCGGCTATTCTTATGAACCCCCAGACCTGGGTAGCATCCGGTCACCTTGGCGGATTTTCCGACCCCCTTATGGACTGCCGTGAATGTCACGAAAGATTCAGAGCAGACAAAATCATCGAAGATTGGTGTGCAGAAACAGGCTTTGAACTCGGTTCAAGTGCAGACGCTATGAGTCAGGAAGAAATGAAGAACTTTATCGACGAGCATAACATTCCCTGTCCCACCTGCGGCAAGCACAACTTTACAGACATCCGTCAGTTTAACCTTATGTTCAAGACCTTCCAGGGTGTAACAGAGGATGCAAAGAACACAGTATACCTCAGACCCGAAACAGCTCAGGGTATTTTCGTAAACTTTGCAAACGTACAGAGAACAACAAGAAGAAAGGTACCCTTCGGTATTGCACAGATTGGTAAGTCCTTTAGAAACGAAATCACACCCGGTAACTTTATTTTCCGTGTTCGTGAATTTGAACAGATGGAGCTTGAATTCTTCTGTAAGCCCGACACGGACCTTGAGTGGTTCGACTACTGGCGTTCCTACTGCCGCGACTGGCTTCTCAGCCTCGGTATGAAGGAAGAAAATCTCAGACTTCGTGACCACGATCCCGAGGAGCTTTCCTTCTACTCCAAGGCAACAACAGACTTCGAATTTTTATTCCCCTTCGGTTGGGGCGAGCTCTGGGGTATTGCCGACAGAACAGACTACGACCTTACACAGCACATCAACACATCAAACAAGGACCTTTCCTACTTCGACCCCGAAACAAACGAAAGATACATTCCTTATGTTGTTGAGCCCAGTCTCGGCGTTGAAAGATGCTTCCTTTCATTCCTCTGCGATGCTTACGACGAAGAAGAGCTTGAAGGCGGTGACGTCAGAACAGTTCTCAGACTTCATCCTGCACTTGCACCCTTTAAGGCTGCGATTCTTCCTCTTTCAAAGAAGCTGTCCGAAAAGGCAACCGAGCTCTATCACGACCTTCAGAAGAGCTTTATGGTTGACTACGACGAAGCAGGCTCAATCGGTAAGCGTTACAGAAGAGAAGACGAAATCGGTACTCCCTTCTGCATCACATACGACTTTGAATCCGAAGAGGACGGCTGCGTAACAATCAGAGAAAGAGACTCTATGACTCAGGAAAGAGTTAAGATAGAAGATGTCAAGGCTTATATTGAGGCAAAGTTGGTATTTTAAGTTGCTTTTATTGAGGGCTCCCTACGGGAGGGAGCTGTCGAGCTTGTGGGACTGAGGGAGAATGCGTCATCTTAAGATTTGTTCGCAGGCTCCTTCCGTCATTTTCTCCGAAAACGCCACCTCCCTCTCTGAGGGAGGCTATTGAGAAAGCCTTAAATGGATTTTCGTAAATATAAAACAGGTAGCGGGTGCTACCTGTTTTTTGTGTTAGTTACTCTTGTGTATCTGCGTTGATAGGCTTGCTTTCTATTGTTTTCCAAATAATCTCGTATTCGATTCCTGACATTTCACCAAGCTTATTTATGTAATTCTCTATAAGAATTTTTGCTTTATCTTGTGCCTGTATAAAAAGAGCCTTGTTTTTGAGAACTTCTTCTTTCATTTCGTTTTGAGCAACTGAAACTGCTTTTGTAAGGTCTTCTGCTTTGATTTTCAAACTGCCATCTGAACAGATATAACTGTTTTCATCGAAAGAATCTGATATCAAACCCACTTCTTGAAGTGTTGCACTCGGCATAATTATTGTTACTATATTTTCAGAAACATTCATTGATAAATCGCTCATATCAATTCCGATCTTTGCGTACCCCTCATATTCGAGCCAAAACTCTTTTTCTCTTTCTCCAAGTCCAAAGACAATATCGTCTTTCTTTATTGATTTGGCGAGGTTATTATAATATGCTTCAACTGTTGTTAATTCGCAAATTGCTTTGATTTGACTTTCACTTGGAGAATTTGTGGGAGCTTTTTCACAGGAACTGAAGCAAAGTGTTACAAACAAAGCTGATAAAATTATTGCAAATATCCGTTTCATTTATTGTTCCTCCTTACTTATATTCAATCAAATAGCCTTCAGGAAGTGTTTCTTCCCAAGGGGCTAATAGTGCTTTCATCATAGAAATTGCGTTTTCTTTTGCCATCTCGGTTAAAGTTGTGTTTTTGTTAGCTTTCTCAGCCAAGTCTTTTTCACAAATTTTGAGTGCCTCTTGAAACGTATTTTCTGTGTTATATTTTTCCTTGACGAATATGTAGTCGAGGCTTGTTTCATCAACGTGAGCCGAATTTATTTTTATATCAGGGATTACAATGGTTATAGTTTTTGTTTCGTTATCGCAATTAACGGTAAGAGCCTCAAAATCAAATCCAGCCTTAACATTCCCTTCGTATGAGACATAATATCTGATTTCTTCCTTTTCATCTCCTTTTTTTGTTTTTGTGGTTGTTGAAACAGGAGCATAAGAGTTATAGGAGTATTCTATGGTTGAAAGTTCCCCAACCTCAATAACTTCCTTCAGCGATGCTTCGGAAATGGTTACAATGCTTGGTTGTTGCTTGTTTTTCGCTATGGCTGCAACTGTGATGGCAACAACAATAGCGACGACGACAATCGCAACAATTGTCATAATTTTTTTGTTCTTGATAAGATTTTTCATACCTTTTCTCCTTTGCTTTTATTTGTTATAAATATTTATAACCTATATAACACACTGTAAATTTCGCGAAATTTACAACGCCTGTTTTGGGAACAAAAAAAGTGCGCCCCCGACAAAGAGAACGCACCGAAAAAGTGAATTCCCTCATTGTTGGTACACAATCTCCACTATGGTATGCGGAAAAAGAGAAAACACCTTTTACCAAGAGTATTTCCCCACAGTGGAAAATTATAAGATTGTGTACCAACACCATTATAACAGACAATTTTATTTTTTTCAACACATTTTTACAATTATAGCAGTGTATTATAAATGATCGTTTTTTGAAAAATGATATTGAATATGTAAAAGTGTGTTTTTGCTTGTCATCCTGAGTGAAGTCGAAGGATCTGCCGAGCCGGAGTTTTCCTGTACCATTCGTCGAATAAGCCGACCTTTGATTGGTTGCTTTTATGTACTTTTCACCTCGTACAAATCAGATCCTTCAACTGCGTTTCACTCCACTCAGGATGACAGTGAAAGAGGCGGGGTTATAAAATTTCGAGTTTTTGCAAAAATCTCACTAAACTCCTTGAAAAACAAAAAATAATATGCTACAATATATTAGTTAAAATATGTTTTGCATATTGGAGGCGTCTTTTTGACAAGAAAAAGCAAAAATTTCAATAAAAAGATATTTGCGCTTCTTTTGGAACGGGCAAGAGGGGACAGAAGCACAAGAAAGTTTGCCCTTGACTGCGGCATAAGCTATGTTCAGCTTCATAAGCTTGAAAACGGAGCTCAGGAAAACCCGCCCGGGATAAAGCTTCTTACAAAGCTTGCCGAAAACAGCGAAAACGGCATTGAGCTTGAAGACTATCTTTTTGCCTGCGGAATTGACGAGGATGAATTGTTAACGTCAAAAAAGCTGACGGTGCAAAAGAGCCTTGACGTTCAGGATATGTATAACAAGCTGTCACAGGGACAGAAAAAGACGGTCTATGATTTTATGGACTATCTTCTCAACTATAAAAAGTAACAAGGAGGAATAAAAATGCTCCAGAAACCAAAGGGTACTATCGACATATTGCCAAAGGAAACAGCGGTATGGCATGAGGTCGAAAAGGTAATAAGAGAATGTACTGCCGCGGCAGGCTTCAATGAAATCAGAATACCCACGTTTGAGCTTTCAAGCGTATATAAAAGAGGTGTCGGCGATACAACCGATATCGTACAGAAGGAAATGTTCACTCTGAACGACAGAGAGGGAACGGAATTCTGCCTCAGACCCGAGGGCACTGCAGGCGTTGTCAGAAGCGTTATCGAAAACAGCCTTTACAACGAGCCTATGCCCTTAAAGCTTTACTACTTGGGTCCCTTTTTCAGATATGAAAAGCCTCAGGCAGGAAGAAGCAGAGAGTTCTATCAGTTCGGTATCGAAATGTTCGGCGCGGAAACGGCAAGTGCAGATGCTGAGGTTATTGCACTCGGCGACAGAGTTATAAAGAAGCTTGGTCTCAAGGCAAGCCTTAACATCAACTCTATCGGCTGTCCCGACTGCAGACCCAAGTACCACGATGCGCTCAGGGATTATTTCAAGAGCCACGAAGAGGGGCTTTGCGGTACCTGTAAGGAAAGACTCCAGAAGAATCCACTTCGAATTCTCGACTGTAAGAGCCCCATCTGCGGTGCTATTGCAGACGGCGCACCCAAAACAATCGACCACCTTTGCGAGGTATGTAGAGGTCACTTTGAAACCCTTAAAGCGACACTTGATGCTCTCGGAATAGAATACGGCATCAACCCGAGAATAGTACGCGGTCTTGACTACTACAGAAAGACGGTGTTCGAATTTATTTCCGACGATATCGGCGCACAGAGCACAGTCTGCGGCGGAGGAAGATACGACGGACTTGTACAGCAGCTTGACGGTCCCGCACTTTGCGGTATCGGCTTCGGTATGGGGCTGACGCGTATAATTCTTGCCCTTCGTGCAAAGGCTGAAAAGGGTGAAATGCAGCTTTCCGAAATCGGCTCGCCGCTTCTTTACATCGCACCTATGGGAGAAAAGGGTGTTATGTATGCTATGAAGACGGTGGCGGCTCTTCGCGAAAAGGGCATATATGCAGAAACCGACGTGGTATCAAGAAGCCTCAAGGCACAGATGAAGTATGCTGATAAAATTGGTGCAAAGTATGTGCTGGTTGTGGGCGACAATGAGCTTGAAAACAATGTAGCAATCCTCAAGAATATGCGCGACAGAGATGATAACAAGGAAGTTGAACTCGACGCGGTTGTGAATCTTATCGGTTGATTTACTACCGTTTTGTCATTCTTCGACTTTGCTCTGGATGACGGTTAAGGAATGGGCGAAAAGAGTTGTGAGTCGGTGCAAAATCAAACAGAATCCACACTAAGAAAGGAAGCAATAAAATGGCTGAATTTTTAGGCAATACAAAAAGAACAGACTATTGCGGCGATGTCCGCGACGGACATGTTGGTAAAACAGTAACGGTTATGGGCTGGGTACAGAAGGCAAGAGACCTGGGTGTTCTCTGCTTTATTGACCTTCGCGACAGAACGGGTATCGTTCAGCTCGCATTTGACGAAGGCACGGAAGCCGCTGTTATGGAAAAGGCAAAGAGTGCAAGAAGCGAATATGTTCTCTCTGCGACAGGCACAGTCCGTGAACGTGACAGCAAAAACCCCAACATCCCCACGGGTAATGTTGAAATTTACGTAAGTGAGCTCAAAATCTTAGGCGAGTCTCAGACACCTCCCTTTGAAATCGTTGAAAACTGTAAGTCCAACGAAGAGCTCAGACTTAAGTACAGATACCTCGATTTACGCCGTCCCGATCTTATGAAGAATATCCTTATCCGTCATAAGCTCACAAAGGTAACACGTGATTACTTTGACGAAAACGGCTTTATCGAAATCGAAACTCCTATGCTTATCAAGTCCACACCCGAGGGTGCACGTGACTACCTTGTTCCTTCCCGTGTTCATAAGGGAAGCTTCTATGCACTTCCTCAGTCTCCTCAGCTTTATAAGCAGCTCTCGATGGTAGCAGGCTTTGACAGATATATGCAGATTGCAAGATGCTTCAGAGACGAAGACCTTAGAGCAGACAGACAGCCTGAATTTACACAGATCGACCTTGAGATGTCCTTCGTTGAAATGGAAGACGTGCTGGCTATAGGCGAAGGCTTTATGAAGAGAGTATTCAAGGAAATCCTTGATGTGGATATAGCTCTTCCTCTTCCCAGACTCACCTATAAGGAGGCTATGGAACGCTACGGCTCGGACAAGCCCGACACAAGATTCGGTATGGAAATCGTTGACCTTTCCGAAACAGTAAAGGGCTGCGGCTTTGGCGTATTTACGGGTGCAATTGAAAACGGCGGCTCTGTACGTGCTATCAAGGCAGAGAGCGCAGTAAGTAAGCTTACAAGAAAAGAAATCGACAAGCTCACCGACTATATCAAGGGTATCGGCGGCAAGGGTCTTGCCTGGATAAGATACACCGAAGAGGGGATTGCTTCCTCCTTCGCAAAGTTTATGACAGAGGAAGAAATGGCTGCAATCGCATCTGAGATGGATGCAAAGACGGGCGACGTTGTTATGATTGTTGCCGACACTAATACAAACAAGGTTCTTTCTCAGCTCGGATCTCTCAGAACCGAAGTGTCGAACAGACTCGGCATTGAAAAGAAGGGCTTTAACCTTCTCTGGATTATCGAGTTTCCGTTCTTTGAATATGACGAGGAAAGCGGCGAATGGCTTGCAATGCACCATCCCTTCACATCACCCCTTGACGAATGTCTTGAATACCTTGAAACAGACAAGTCCAAGGTCAGAGCCAAGGCTTATGACCTTGTTCTCAACGGCATCGAGCTTTCCAGCGGTTCAATAAGAATTACAAACCCCGAACTTCAGAGCAGAATGTTTGCACTGCTTGGTATGAGCGACGAAGAAGCACACGAAAAGTTCGGCTTCCTCACAGATGCATTCAAGTACGGTGCACCTCCTCACGGCGGTATGGGAATAGGTCTTGACAGACTATGTATGCAACTTCTCGAATGTGATTCTCTGCGTGACGTTATCGCATTCCCCAAGGTTCAGAACGCTATGGAGCTTATGACTATGTGTCCTGCTCCCGTTGACAAGAAGACCCTTGACGAGCTTGCACTTACTCACACAATCGAGGCTAAAGAATAATCTATTATCATTATAAGGAGAATAAAAAAATGGCAAACAAGATTAAACTCGGTATGCTCGGTCTCGGAAGAATCGGTATGCATATGGCGAATATTGAAATCGGAAGCTTTCCCGAGCTTTATGAAATCGTGGCAGTCTGTGACCTCATCGAGGACAGGGCAAAGAAGCTCGGCGAACAGACGGGTGCCAAAGTATACACAGACTATGCTGAAATGTTAAAGCAGGAAGATATTGAAATGGTTTACGTTGCAACCCGTTCCTGCGACCATTTTATGCACACAATGATGGCATTTGAAGCAGGCAAGGATGTTCTTCTTGAAAAGCCTGCTACAATCTCCTATGAACAGGCGCTTGCTCTTTATGAAAAGGCAAATAAGTGTGGCACACCCCGTCTCTTTGTTCATCAGCAGAGAAGACTTGAGGCTGCATTCAACGCGGTAAAGGAAGTTATTGACAGCGGTAAGCTCGGTAAGGTTTACGAAGTAAATACAGAACAGAACGGCTTCCAGCACAGAGACGACTGGCAGACTATTTCCGAATTCGGCGGCGGTCAGCTTCTCAACTGGGGTCCCCACCTTATTGACCAGTCACTTCAGCTTCTCGGCACACCCACCTACAGCCTCCAGAGCTATCTCTGTCAGGAAACTGCAGGCGGTGACTGTGAAGACCACCTCAGAATCCGTTTCATCGGCGACAACAACAGAGTTGTCAATATGAGCATAAGCGGTGCTACAGCACTTAAAGAGGGCAGAAGCTTTGTTGTATACGGCGACAGAGGTGCGGCTGTATACGAAAACGGTGTTCTCAAGCTCCGCTACATCAACCCCGAACAGGTTGTTCCCGAAATCATTTCCAATCCCGGCACACCCGGTGCTGCTTTCGGTGCATCAGGTACTTATGAATCCGAATTCAAGATTGAATGGATTACTGAAGAAAAGGAAATGGGCGTTGAGGGTGAAGGCTGTCTTATGCAGTATTGGAAGCATATGTATGAATCCTACAGAAACAATACTCCCTTCTTCATTAAAGATACAGATGTTCTCAGCATTATGCGTGTTATCAGCGAAGTTAAGGCTCAGAATAAGAAAATAATGAAGTAAAAATAAACGGCAGTCTTCACGGACTGCCGAATTGTTGTATAATGAAAACCACCAGCTAAGCTGGTGGTTCCATAAAGGCTTTTGCC
>CAZTNR010000027.1:0-22172 GCA_964614955.1 uncultured Oscillospiraceae bacterium
AAATGATGGGTGACGGTCACGAAATTCCCTTTGAAACCTTCCTCGGCTTCCACGGCGACAAGTCTCCTGATATTGACCTCAACTTTTCGGGTGATGTTCAGGGCAAGGTACACAAGTACACAGAAGAGCTTTTCGGTTCTGAAAACGTTTTCCGTGCAGGTACTCTCGGTACTGTTGCCGACAAGAATGCATACGGCTATGTTAAAAAGTACCTTGAAGAAAGAGGTATTGTTGTAAACAAAGCAGAAGAGCAGAGGCTCACCAACGGCTGTGTAGGTGTAAAGAAGACAACCGGTCAACACCCCGGCGGTATTATCGTTGTACCGAAGGAATATGAGGTATACGATTTCACCCCTGTTCAGCACCCTGCCGACGACCCCAACAGCAACATTATATCCACGCACTTTGCCTTCAAATTCCTTCACGACACAATTCTGAAGCTTGATGAGCTTGGACACGATGTTCCTACAAAGTACAAGATGATGGAAAAGTTCACGGGACTCAATGTTCTTGAGCTTCCTATGTACGACCCCGAGGTAATGGAACTATTTATCTCAACAAAGTCTCTCGGCGTAACACCCGAGGACATCGGCAGTAATGTAGGCACATTCGGTCTTCCGGAATTCGGCACCAAGTTTGTACGTCAGATGATTGAGGATTCAAAGCCAAAGAACTTCTCTGACCTACTTCAGATTTCAGGTCTTTCCCACGGAACGGACGTATGGCTTGGTAATGCTCAGGACTTAATTCTTAACGGCACCTGTACCATTTCAAACGTTATTGCAACAAGAGACAACATTATGGTTCGTCTTATTCAGTACGGTCTTGAAAACGGCACGGCATTCAAGATTATGGAGGACGTTCGTAAGGGTAAAGGCTTAAAGCCCGAATACATTGAGACTATGAAGGAGCACGGTGTTCCCGACTGGTACATTGACTCCTGTCAGAAAATCAAGTATATGTTTCCCAAAGCACACGCCGCGGCATACGTTATGTCGGCACTCCGTCTTGGCTGGTTCAAGGTTCACAGACCTTTGGAATTCTATGCGGCATTCCTCTCCGTTGCCCCTGGCGGCTTTGATGCTGAAATATGCTGCAAGGGAAAGCAAGCGGTTGTTGACTTTATCTCCGACACGGAAAAGAAAATCAAGGACAAAACAGCGTCTCCCAAGGATGCAGATATGATACCCATTCTTCAGATGGTAAATGAAGCATATGCAAGGGGGATAAAGTTCCTAAAGCCCTCTCTTACCAAGTCACACGCCTCCTGGTTCTTACCCGAGGACGGTGCAATTCGCTGTCCCTTCAGCTCTATGGGTGGTCTCGGTGAAGCTGCGGCAGAAAACATATACAAGGCTTGTAAGGAAAATGAAATACTCTCTGTTGAGGACTTACGTATGAAGGCTCAGGTTTCAAAAGCAGTTATTGAAATTATGAGAAAGAACGGAGTTTTTGACGACGTTTCTGAGACAAATCAGCTTGATTTGTTCGGTACTACGGCTGTTTCCTATGTACCGACCGAGGCAAAGAAGGAAGCAAAAAAACTAAAAGCTGAAGCCAAACCCGACGATGACGGCGATGAGCAGATAAGCTTATTCTGAATATAGCAAAAGGCAGTAACAACAAGTGTTACTGCCTTAATTTTTATTATCCCAAAATTGTTTTATCGTTTCCCCTGCCTTTTCGGGCGTGAGAAGCATTTTTACGTTTTTCCACAACGACGGAAATGTTCTTCTATGGGATATTTTCCCGTACCTGTCATCAACAAGAATCACAAAGCCCTTATCGTCCTTAGTACGTATAACTCTGCCGCCTGCCTGATAAACCCGGTTAAGCCCCGTATAGGTATAAGCATAATTATATCCGAGTCCTTCACCTATGGATTTATCGAAATGCTCTTTGAGCATATCCCTCTCGAAGGAAAGTCCGGGAAGCCCCGTTCCGACAATAACCGCACCCGACAGTCTGTCACCCGTAAGGTCAACACCCTCCGAAAACACACCGCCGCATAAAGCAAATGCAACAAGTGTTTCTTTTGGATTTTTAACAAATCCGCAAAGAAATTCATCCCGTTCCTCCTTTGTCATAGAAGGCTCCTGAATAGCTGTTTTGATTTCAGGGTACACAGCACAGAATTCGTCGTAAACCTCTCTCATATAGGTATATGAAGGGAAAAACACAAAATAGTTACCTGTCTTCTGACTACACGACTGATATATTATTTCTATTACCGTTTCTATGCTGCTTTGTCTATCCTTAAATCTGGTTGAAACATTTTTACAGATACACAAAAGCAGATTTTCCTCAGGGAACGGTGACGGTACTGATATTACTTCATCCTCGTCCATATCGGCACCAAGCATTTTTATGTAGTATTCCGAGGGTGTCATAGTGGCAGAAAAGAATATACTTGAGCGCATTTTTCCGCAGGCAAGCTTAATCTGATTTGAAGGGTCGGCACAGTAGAGCTTAAGAATTGTATCGTCTTCGGCATTTTCACAAAAGTCGATATAATCCTCCTGAAATACACTTTCTGTATCAAAAATTTCAACAAAAAAGCTTATTTCAAAATAAAGCTCCAAAGTATTCTTCTTTTCTTCCTCATATCCGTCTTCAGAGAGAAATTTCCGATAGGCATCGCAAAAAGAACGAAAAGGCTCAACATCATTTTCGCCTATCATTACTTTTTTCTGGGCTTTTTCAGAAGCTTCAAGAGCCTGTCTGTACTTTTTAAGAACATTTACACACTTAGTAAGCCTTGTCTGAAGCCTTCTTATGCCCTTTAAATGCTTTGAAAACTTTTTAAGGAAAAGCATTGAGAGGCTACCTGAATACATTTCCCTTGCCCTGTCAACAAGGTTATGGGCTTCATCCACAAGGGCTATATAGTCGCCGCCGTCGGAAAAGTACCGCTGCAGCTTTGCCCTCGGGTCAAAGGCATAATTATAGTCGCCTATAACCGCATCGCAAAACAGCGACACATCAAGCTGAAATTCAAACGGGCAAACCTTATACTTCCTTGCATATTCATCAATAATCTGTCTGTTGATAATATAATTATTACTTACAAGGTCAAAGATTGCCTCGTTTACCCTGTCATAATGCCCTTTGGAGTATTCACAAGCACTTGGCAGGCAGTTTCTGTCACGGGGACATATTTTTTCCTTTGAGGTAAGAGAACAGTATTTGATAAGTGCACCTTTATCAAAGAAAAGCCTTAAGCAGTCCTCGGCTGTAATTGCTCCGGAATTTTTCGCCGAAAGATAAAAGATTTTGTCCCCTTCTCCTTCGCCCAAGGCTTTCAGCGACGGAAACAGGGTTGAAACAGTTTTGCCTATCCCTGTCGGTGCTTCGGCGAAAAGGCGTTTCCCGGCTCTTATACAGCGGTAAATTTTAACAGAAAGCTCTCTTTGTCCACTTCTGAACTCATTGAAGGGAAACTTAAGTTCCCTGAGAGATGCGTTTCTTTTCATTTTATGCTCATATATGAGCTTTGCCCACTTTACGTGTGAAGCAAGAAGCTCATCAAACCAGGTTCTAAGCTGAGTAAAGGTATATTCCTTTTCAATAGTTTTTATATCGTCATCATCATAATTATAGAAGGTAAGACGAAGCGTTATAAAGTTTGTGGAATTCTCTGCACAGTACATAAGACCGTAGCACATCAGCTGGGCAGAATAGGCTTTAACTGTATCCCATTCCAGCTTTTCGAGTTCCACCGTCGTTGTCTTGAATTCATCGATTACCGTTGCATCGCCGTTCTCCAAGATTCCATCCATACTGCCGACGATTTCATACTCAAAACCATCAATTTCTTCAATGCGTTTTATATGATATTCCGACTGATATTCTTTGTTTTCCTTTTTATATCTTCTTTGCAGTTCTCTATGGATTTTTGCACCCATTACCATCGCATTCCCGGTAATATCCGTTCCACCCGAGTAAACATCACCCGCGCGGAAAATAAACTCGCAAAGCTCTCTGACAGAGGTGTGGACAACTCTGCTGTTTTCAGAAAAAATATATTGCATTGTCTTACACCCCTTTCATATATTTGCAGCTGACGACCCGTAGTCGTCCGCTGCATTTTATACTATTCTTCTGTAAAGGAAACCACCTTGCCATCCTTCCAAGTGAAAGAAACGGTTTTACCCTGTCTTGTCTTAAAGCCACGGACAAAGCCGCCCTTCTTCCAAGTATCGGGAATTGCAGGAAGCAAATCCGTCTTTCCGGAATGGCTCTGCATCAGCATTTCGCAAATGGCCGCAGTAATTCCGAAGTTACCGTCAATCTGGAACGGAGGATGTGAATCAAACATATTGAGATATATTGAATTTTTAAACATATTCGTAATATGCCGGTTTGCTTTTTCACCATCACCGAGTCTTGCGTAAAGGGCTGAAATCCAGGCATTTGACCAGCCTGTATGACCGCCGCCGTGCTCAAGTCTGAATTCAAGTGTTTTTCGTGCCGCTTCCTTATATTCATCTGTATTATAGACATCCGACGGGAACAGATAATAAAGATGCGACAGGTGTCTGTGACCGGGTTCAGATTCTTCCAATGGTATTCCCCACTCTAAGATTCTTCCGTCCTCGCCTATCTTAACCTTATCAAGCTTTGAGAGCATATTTTCATATCTGACCGCATCTTCACCCAGGATTTTGGAAGCCTTTGCCGTTTTTTCGAGAAGGTCATAAATAATTGCCATATCCATAGCACTACCTTCACAGATTGCACACTCTCTGCCGTTGAAAATAAAATTATTCTCGGGGGATGTAGACGGACAGGTAACAAGCTTTCCGTTTTCGTTTTCATACATCCAGTCTTCAAGGAAGTCCACAGCACCTGTAAGCACCGAATACATTTCACGAAGGAATTCCGTATTCTGAGTATGGGCATAATGCTCCCAGATATGTCTGCAGCACCAGAAGCCGCCCATCGGCCAAAAGCCCCACATAGGTCCGGGTGATGCCTCGGTATTGAATCTCCAAATATCGCTGTTATGCCACGAGCACCAGCCGCGAAGTCCCACTATGTTACCCTTTGACGACAGGTCTTTAAGCATATTCATAAGAGGCATATGACATTCGGGAAGATTCACCGTCTCTGTCGGCCAGTAGTTCATTTCGGTGTTGATATTCATTGTATAATTACAACGCCAGGGAGAAAGAACGTTATGATTCCAGATGCCCTGAAGATTTGTGGGCTGTGTGCCTTTAGCGTTCGCACAGATTGTAAGGTATCTTCCGAAATCAAACAAATCCCTTACAAGTCCGTTATCACATTTTCCCTGTCCTGCCTTAATAATTCTCTCATCGGTGGGCTCGTTGTCATAGTTTTCGCCGTCGATACCGATTTCTACTCTGTCAAACATTTTCTTGTACTCGGAAACGTGGCGTTCACGGAGCTCCAAATATGTATATTTACTTGCATTTTCAAGCAAGTCAAGGCTTGCCTGAATATATTCTCTGCCCTCGGAAACAGGCATTTTATCATATCCGTTAAAGCTTGTCTTAATTGACATTACTACAGTGAGATCATCCGAATGGAACCAGAGTCCGCCACCGCCGCCGTGGGCAATACCGTTACCGAGGAACTTTACTCTTGCACAGAAACGCACGCTTTCTTGGTTATCGTCATATTCCTGACTGCCGGCACAGTGGGTCGGGCATCTTCCTTCAATCGTCATAATCTTGCCGTCACCGTACACTCTCGACTCAAGCTCGGGTGCTGCCATAAGATGATACCATAAGCCCATTCCTCTTTCGGAATGTATATGCATAACAAGCACATCATCCTTGAGTGACACAAAATATTCCTTTGTTATATCAAAGCCATTTGTTCTGAATTTTGTCCTGACTATACCCTCACTCATATCAAGCTCTCTTATATAGTCCTTGACAAAGCCCGAAAAGCCGCCTCCGGTTTCAAATTTGCGTCTGCCGTTATCAATTTGTATTTCACCAAAGATACTTCCGAAGGAAATATACTGCTCTGTATCGACGCCGAACATTGTTTTAGCCGCAAGCTCGTCAGCCTTATCAAGCTCGCCTTTTTTGACAAGCTCACGTATTGCCAGCATTTCATCCATTGTATGGCATCTCGTATTCATATTCGGTCTGCCCGAACAAATAGTTTCTTCATTGAGCTGAAGTCTATCGTTCATTGCATCTCCGAAAACCATTGCACCGATTCTGCCGTTACCTATAGGCAGGGCTTCATTCCAGTCATCCGCAGGATTTTTATACCATAATTTACTCATCACATTTACCTCGCCGAAGTTTATTTATACAATAACATTTTACCATATCACAGGCAAATTGCAATAGCTTACGGCAAAAAAACACCGCCCTCGGGCGGTGTTTTATGTTATATGTTTGTATCAATATCGAAGTAGTCTATAAGGAAGTCCTGTACGTCCTGATCGATACGGTCGGGGTTGGTAAGTGTATTGACAAAGCCTGAGCGTTCTGTTGATGTCATATCTATATTTACAATTGTCTTTACATCATCAATCATATTTCCGTAATACGTATCAACGTATCCTTTATCAATAAACTTACCGCTCTTTGCATCATCAATAACATATCCGATACATTCCTTGATTATATCTATAGCATCCTTCTGAAGACCTGAAACCTTAATCTTCTTAAGCTGCTTATATCCGCGTTCCATCTTTTCCATAAATTCAGCGCTGTTAGGATTCTTAGCCAATACGGAATAGATGTCTGTGGGTCCTTCGATTATCAAATCGGATACCTCGATAATCGTTTCGGGGTCATTACTGTCATCCAAGGACCAGCCAAGGAAGGTTACGCCTTCTTCAAGTTCAGGGATTTCAGGAGGATTTACCGTTTCTCCTGCAGCAACCTCATAATCCATATAGTATTCTCCGTCAAAGTAGAAGAATACATCATAGAATATGATCTCCTCTTCCTCTTCTTCAAATACTGCATAGTATGTTGTATCAGCTCTTACCGCAGTTCTATCAGGATAAACAGTAGTTCCGTTTTCAGAGGTTGACCAGCCGAGGAATACAAAGCCTTCAACCACGGGTTCATCAGGCTCTTCGGGACACTCGCCTTCAAGTACCTCCTGTACATTATGCTCTTCGTCGAACACCATAAATACAACTTCATAATATACAGGGTTCTTTTCAAACACTGCATAGAAGGTTGTCTTGGCATTTATGGCAACAGATGAAACATTGACCACAGTTCCGCCGCTCTTGGTTGCCCAGCCCTTAAAGGTATAGTTTTCCTTTTCAGGGTCAGTGGGCTTTTTCGCATAAGAGCCTTCAAGAACGGACTGAGAATCATAGGTTTTTCCGTCAGAAATAAAGGTTACATTATAATATACCTTTTCCGGTTCCTTTTCCTCCAAGAGTGCATAGAAGTCTGTATCCTTGGTAATCTTTACAGAGCCAACGTCTACCTTTGCACCGCCCTCTGTCTTTGACCAGCCGAGGAAGTTATATCCTTCAACCGAAGGGTTAGAAGGAGCAGACGTTGTTTCTCCTTCGATAACAGTAGTTACTTTAAATGATTTACCGTTTACATAGAAGGTTACATTATACATTTTGATTTCCTTGAATACTGCGTAATAGGTTACGTTTTCTTTTGCAACGGTATCGATTTCTGTAACGCTTCCGCCCTCGGATTTTGCCCAACCCAGGAATTCGTGGTCAGCCTTCACAGGATCTTTGGGGACAGAAAATTCTTTGCCTTCTTCTATTTCACCTGATACTAACGTTTTGCCATCACTGACGAATGTTATTGTATAATACTTCTTCTGCTGTGGCTTTGCTTCCAATTTCAAATAGAAGTCTCTTGAGTAGGTAATGGGAATAGAACCGACGTCTACAACTTCACCGCCGCTGACTTCAGACCAGCCCACAAAAATATAGCCTTCATACTCCGGATTTTTTGGAACACTTGCAGTTTCATTTTCAAGAACTGTCTGCTCATCATATACCTCGCCGAAAGCATAGAATCTGACAGTAAATTTCTTGGGCTCAATCTTTTCAAATATCGCATAGAATGTCAAATCCCGGTCTACGGTAACAGAGCTTATGGAAACAACGCTGCCGCCCTCATTATTTGACCAACCCTTAAAGGTATAGCCGTCTTTAAGAGGAGCTGAAGGTGATGTTACCTTCTTACCGTCCTGAACCTTGGTTGACCAGTAAGGCGCACCGTCTGCGATAAAGCTTACGCTATGGTAAACAATTTCTTCTTCTTCCTTTTCAAACACTGCGTAGAACTTGGTGTCGGAAGTAACGATATAGTAGCCGACCAAAACTTCAGCACCGCCCTCTGTCTTTGACCAATGCTTGAAAATATAGCCGTCCTTTTCGGGTTCGCTAACATTTGAAGCATAGTTTCCGCTCTCCACGAACTGTGTTTCGTGTACTTTACCGTCTGCATAGAAGGTTACGGTAAACACTTCGGGTTCAGGTTCCGCTTCCTTTTCAAATCTTGCATAAAGTGTGACGCCGGATGTAACCTTAATTGCATCTACAGAAACAATATCACCATCGTCTTCAAACGACCAGCCAAGGAAAATATAGCCTTCAAGCTCGGGGTCATTTGGAACCTTCGGGGATTGGTTTTTATTTACTGTCTGTTTATCATACACATCACCGTTTACAAAAAATCTTACAGTAAATGATTTGGTTTCCGTCGGAGCACCACCTCCGCCTCCACCTGTACTTCCGCCTGATTCTTCCTCTTCTTCCTGCTTTTCAAAAACAGCATAGAAGCTTACGTTTTCAACTATCTTTGTTGCGGAAAGCTTAACAATTTCACCGTTCTCCGAAAGCGACCAGCCGACAAAATCATAACCCTTGACGCTTGGGTTTTTTGGTGCTTCAACCAGCTCGCCGTGGGCAACTACTCTCGAATCGTAATAAGCGCCTCTCGAATAGAAGCTTACATCGTGAAGCTTCTTTGCGAATACCGCTTCATAGTCAACATCTGCCGTAACAATGGCACTTGATATGTCAATAACATCTTTTGTACCGATTACTCGCCAGCCGTCAAAAATATAGTCACTTGCGGGAACAGGAGGCTCTTCGGGTGCAGTTGCACAACTACCTATTGTTACCGTCTGTGTTTCACCGTACTGTTCACCGTTTACAAAGAATCTGATATCAGCTTCCTTCTGCTGAACAGGTCCGATAGCCATATTTGAAAGAACGGTTGCAAGCTCGTGACGCTTTAAGTTTTCTGTAGCACGGAAGGTGTTATTTGCTTCCAAAGGCATAATAAAGTTCTGTACGATAAGCTCAACGTGAGGTCTTGCCCAGTTGGAAACATTATCGCTGATTACAACCGGGATACCAAGATTCATAGGCTTTAAAAGTCTGTTGAGAATTGCACATACTTCCTGACGTGTGATATTATTACTGCCTCTGAAGGTTCCGTCCTCGTAGCCTTCAACATATCCCTGCTTCTGAGCAGCCAGTGCATAGGTATAATACCATCTTGTATAAGTCACATCGGGAAATCCCGCAACACCTGAAATATCAGAATAGCCAAGAGCAAGATTTATCATCTTACACATTTCAGCTCTTGTTACTTCACCCTCGGGCTTGAAGGTTCCGTCGGGATAGCCTGCGATAATTCCATATTCAACAAGCTTTTTTATTGCCGCAACATAAGGAGCATCGGGGGCTACATCCGTAAAGCCGGTTGCAGTCTTATTAATCTCCTCCTGCGTTGGCTGTGTCTGTGCTTCGCCCTGAGATGCAGAATTTGGTGATATAAGCAGTTCGCCTGCGTTTGGTGTATCAGCAAGAACTGCACCGGAACAAAGGATTGCCAGTGTTAGAACAAAGGCAACAAATCGTTTAAAAAACATTAATTTTTTCCTCTCTTACAGGTTGAGCAGACGGCGTACCGTCTGCTCAATTTTGATTAAACTATTATTCGTCGAAATTATCCGCAAACTGTCTTGTGACTGTTACATCAAATCCCTTGAGACCTACTTGGGCAACATCTCCGCTGTTGCCTACCTTGTCAAGCATATTGTCAAATACGTAATCGGTTGTACCGTAGTAGTTTTCAATACCTACGCCGTCAACCTCAACGGTTTCCCAACATTTTTCAAGCTGGTCAAGAAGCTTATTAAAGTCTTCAGATGTAAGCTCCTTATAAGCCCTAGAGCCTGTGTACATATTGAGAAGGTCTTCAGTAAGAACACCAACCTTATCAAGTACCTTAAGGAAGTACGTTTCAAGAGTTGCATTCTGAATCTTGGACTCTACAAAGTACATCATATCAAAGCTTACCTTATTATCAAGCTTTTCAACTGCCCTCTTGATTTCGGGATCGGAAAGAAGGTCTTCCCAGTATTCTTCCATAGTTTCGGGAAGTCCGTTTTCGGCGTAATCCTTCATAAGCTTATGAGGATGGTTGTGGAGTGCAAGAATAAGATCTTCGTTGTCTTCTGCAAGGTCTCTAATGTTTGCAAATTCAACTGCGCCGCCTTCGGGATCCATATACCAGAGAAGTGCATCAACAGTCTCGACACTGAGAGGCATCAGAACATTATAGTAGATATCCTCAATGCTCTTTATGGAGTACTTGCCGAGATCATTGAAGCTGTATTCGTTCTTGAAATCGTAACCTGTCTCACTTCCAAGATCATCAAGATAACCGTACTTGTCTGCGAGATCGTCATCTGTTCCATTCTTATCGAAGTACTTATCAAGCTGACCGTAGGTAGGAACAAGTGCACTGCCGTAGGGATTTTCTCCGTAATACTTGTGGAAGAGCTTTGCAGCCTTGTTATCTGAGCCTGCAGCAGCATTTACGAGACCTTCGTGCTTATCAAGAGCAAACTTCGCAAAGGGCATCAACACTTCACCGACAATGTTAACATCTACTAAAATACCGCTGTTAACCTTGCAGTTTTCTTCGGGTTCGCCGTTTTCAGCTGCTGTTCTTGCAGCATCAAGCGAATCAAGGAGGTACTTAATTCTTGTTTCGAATCCCTTCTCAATAAGATCCATAGGAAGTCTGTTAAGGAGACCCTGAGGTATCTTGCCGTTAACGTATTCTTCGCTATTGAGAATAGAGTCAACTGTCTTAAGGGAAGAAATCTTTTCTTCTACCTTATCCATAATGAAGTCATTATTCTTGGTTACAGTGAACTGATCGTTTTCAGAAGAATCGTTAATAAAGTTTCTGGAGTCTACATATTTATCGTATGCTACCTTATATAAACCGTCAAAGTCTAAGCCGTAATGGTTATCTTCAAAGAATACCTTAAGAGCTGTTTCATCATCAGGCAATGTGTTTCTGAGGAGCATATAGTCATCTTCAACCTCAGAGCCTCTGCCGAGTGTATCTCTGAGCGAGCTTTCAACTTCATTCCAGAGCCATCTTCTGTACTCGGACTTACCGCCCATCAGCTGGTAGAAGTAAACCATAACATTGGTATTATTGATTTCGTGTTCATCATTGAAAATACCGCCGTCAAAGAATCTGTCGCCCTTGCCGATAAGCTTGTCATATAAGAGATCTTCGATACCTGTGAGTTCAATCTGTCTTGTGAGAGAACCTGCATTGATATAAACAGCATCTCTTATTGTATCAAGGAATCTTGTTGTTTCTTCATAAGGAAGATTGATTGTGAGTACTTCACTTGTGATGCTTTCGGGTAAAGCAATAACAGCATTGAGCTTCTTTACCTTAGCGTAAACATCAACATTTTCGGTTATCTTTTCGCTTTCGTCAAATACTACGTACTCTTCTTCTGCATCTTCAACATACCACTTAAGATTAATTCCGTGGTAATAAGAAAGTTCATCCAACTTATCGAGATAGTTGTTATCATAATACTCCTCGAGTGTAGGATCCTTTACCTTATTGTAGAAGTATTCTTCATCGTAGTCCTTGCCGTAGCCGAGGATTGTGAAGTATTCCAAGTAGTCTGCGATTTCAGCCTGGATTTCATCGTTTGTTCTTGAACCGTCTTCAAGGTAGAAGTTATCAATGTTTCCACCGTACTTTACCTGATAAGACATTTCGTCGAACTCGTCAACAGTTTCAGCTATATCACCGTAATGATAGTATGTTACTGTAAGAACCTTGAGACTATACTCAAGAACAAGTACAAGTGAACCGTCTTCAGCAACTATACCCTTAACGGGTTCTGCAGAATAATCAAATTCATAACCTTCGGGAAGTTCGTCTTCGGCGATAGGAGTTGCTGTTACTTCTGTACCGGGCTTTTCATAAAGCTTTTCAACTTCCTTGAGTTCTTCATCAACCACATATGAACCGTCAAGCTGTTCGAAGTGGTGTTCAACCTGATAAAGAACGTCGTCGATGTGTCTGAACTGTGCATAGTAAACCTTTTCAAGTGTCTTAATAGATACCTGAAGTTCTGCACTTGTAATATAATCTGTACCGTCTACTGTTGTTGTCCAGCCGAGGAATACGTAATCAGCAGGATCTGTATGATATTCAACATCGTAAACATCTGTTGCTGAAAGTACATAATCATCAGCAGAAAGGAGATCCTTTGTTACTGTGGTAAGTGCTTCGCCGCCGTCTGTATACTTGAATTCTACTGTATAGGTTACAGGCTTTTCAAGTTCCTTGAACTGTGCGTAGTAAACAGAATTAAGGGTCTTGATGGAAACCTGAAGCTCTGCACTTGTAATATAATCTGTACCGTCTACTGTTGTTGTCCAGCCGAGGAATTCATAGTCGGCAGGATCTGTATGATAGTCTACATCGTAAACATCTGTTGCTGAAAGTACATAATCATCAGCAGAAAGGAGATCCTTTGTTACTGTAGTAAGTGCTTCTCTGCCGTCTGTATACTTGAATTCTACTGTATAGGTTACAGGCTTTTCGATTTCTTCCCACTGTGCATAAAGTGTGATGCTTTCTGTAAGTGTTAAGGATTCGCCGTCTGCATATGCTGTACCTGTGCCGTCTTTCTTTGTATTCCAGCCTGTAAACTTGTAGTCAGCTCTTGTAAATGCGTTTGCATCAAGGTTTTCTGCTACATTTTCTTCGAATTCCTGATCATCCATTGTACCTGTACCGCCGTTAGCGTTAAAGGTAACGGTATACTTAGTGGAAACGCCGAATCTCCACTGTGCATAAAGCGTTATGCTTTCTGTAAGTGTTATACTCTGACGGTTTGTATATTCTGTGCCTGTGCCGTCTTCCTTTGTATTCCAGGATACAAATACGTGGTCTGCTCTTGTAAATGCATTTGCATTAAGATTTCCGGCTACGCCCTCAACAAATGCCTGTTCATCCATTGTGCCGCTACCGCCGTTAGCAACGAATGTTACAAAATACTTAATTTCAATTGTGGATTCCCACTGCGCATAAAGTGTGATGCTTTCTGTGAGTGTAATGGAATCTGTGTCTGCATAGGATGTACCTGTGCCGTCTGCCTTTGTGTTCCAGCCCTTGAACACATAGTCTGTTCTTGTGAAGCTGTTGGCATCAAGGTTTTCAGCAACGCCTTCAACAAATTCCTGTTCATCCATTGAGCCGCTGCCGCCGTTACCAACGAATGTTACAAAATACTTTGTTACAATTGTGGATTTCCACTGTGCATAAAGTGTGATGCTTTCTGTGAGTGTTACGGATTCGCCGTCAGCATAAGAAGTACCTGTGCCGTCTGCCTTTGTATTCCAACCTGTAAACTCATAATTCAATTTTTCGAAAGGATTAGCATCAAGATTTGCAGCTACGCCTTCTTCAAATTCCTGAGTTGTAATTGTACCGTTACCGCCATTTGCAACGAATGTTACAAAATACTTGGAAACAAGTGTGTATTCCCACTGTGCATAAAGTGTGACACTTTCTGTAAGTGTGATGGAATCCAAATCTGCATAGGATGTACCTGTGCCGTCAGCCTTGGTGTTCCAGCCTATAAATCTGTAATCGATTCTTGTGAATGCATTTGCGTTAAGGTTTCCTGCAGTATTCTTGTCAAATGCCTGAGGAGCCATTGTATTGCTACCGCCGTTAGCATTGAATGTTACATAATACTTTGTCGTAAGAGCAGGTGTCCACTGTGCATAAAGTGTGATGCTTTCTGTAAGTGTTACGGATGCACCGTCTGCATATGCTGTACCTGTGCCGTCCTCTTCTGTGTTCCAGCCTGCAAATACATAATCGTTTCTTGTGAAAGCATTTGTGTCAAGAATTTCGGAAACGCCATCAACAAATTCCTGTTCATCCATTGAGCCGTTGCCGCCGTTGGCATCAAATGTTACATAATACTTCGTAACAGCAGTTGAAGTCCACTGTGCATAAAGTGTGATGCTTTCTGTGAGTGTGATGGATTCACCGTCTGCGTACGCTGTACCTGTGCCGCCTGCTTCTGCGTTCCAGCCTGCAAATGTATAATTTGCTCTTGTAAAGGAATTCGCATTAAGGCTCTGTGCTGTATCAGCCACAAATTCCTGTTCATCCATTGAACCGCTGCCGCCGTTGGCATCAAATGTTACATAATACTTTGTAACAGCTGTGGAATTCCACTGTGCATAAAGTGTGATGCTTTCTGTAAGTGTAATGGAACCTTCGTCTGCATAATCAGTACCTGTGCCGTCTGCTTCTGTGTTCCAGCCTATAAATCTGTAATCATCTCTTGTGAATGCATTTGCGTTAAGAGTACCCACAACATTCTTGTCAAGTCCCTGTGCAGCCATTATGCCGCTACCGCCGTTAGCATTGAATGTTACATAATACTTTGTTGCATCAGCACGTGTCCACTGTGCATAAAGTGTGATGCTTTCTGTAAGTGTTACACTCTCACCGTCTGCATAAGAAGTACCTGTGCCGTCTTCTTCTGTATTCCAGCCTGCAAATACATAATCGTTTCTTGTGAATGCATTTGCATTAAGAGCACCTGCCACACCGTCCACAAATTCCTGTTCATCCATTGAGCCGCTGCCGCCGTTGGCAACGAATGTTACATAGTACTTTGTTGTGCCTGTCCAGGTCCACTGTGCATAAAGTGTGATGCTTTCTGTGAGTGTGATGGCTTCACCGTCTGCGTACGCTGTACCTGTGCCGTCTGCTTCTGTGTTCCAGCCTGCAAATGTGTAATCATTTCTTGTAAATGCATTTGCATTAAGGTTTGCAGCAACGCCTGCTTCAATTTCCTGAGCAACCATTGAGCCGCTACCGCCGTTGGCATCAAATGTTACATAATACTTTGTAACAGCAGTGGATGTCCACTGTGCATAAAGTGTGATGCTTTCTGTAAGTATGATAGATGCACCGTCTGCATACGCTGTACCTGTGCCGTCTGCCTCTGTGTTCCAGCCTGCAAAGGTGTAATCATCTCTTGTAAATGTATTTGCGTTAAGTGTACCTGCAACATTCTTATCAAGTCCCTGTGCAGCCATTGAACCGGAACCGCCGTTAGCATTGAATGTTACATAATACTTTGTTGCATCAGCACGTGTCCACTGTGCATAAAGTGTGATGCTTTCTGTAAGTGTGATAGATGCACCGTCTGCGTATGCTGTGCCTGTGCCGTCTTCTTCTGTATTCCAGCCTGCAAACACATAATCGTTTCTTGTGAATGCGTTTGCATTAAGAGTGTCAGAAACACCGTCTGTAAATTCCTGCTCATCCATTGAGCCGCTGCCGCCGTTGGCATCAAATGTTACATAATACTTTGTAACAGCAGTGGATGTCCACTGTGCATAAAGTGTGATGCTTCCTGTAAGTGTAATAGATGCACCGTCTGCATAATCAGTACCTGTGCCGTCTGCCTTTGTGTTCCAGCCTGCGAAGGTGTAATCATCTCTTGTGAATGCATTTGCAGTAAGATTTGCATCAACGCTCTCTTCGATTTCCTGAGGAGCCATTGTGCCGCTACCGCCGTTGGCATTAAAGTTAACAACATACTTTACTGCCGCACCAATATCAACAATTACGGGATAAAGCTTGATTTCGGTTTCATCCCCGAAAACGTCCTGAACAGTACCTGCAACAAGGTCATCGTTTGTGAAGTTAACCGTGTCGCTTCCTTCTGCTGTTGTCCAGCCCTTGAATTCCTTGGTTGCGTCAACTGTCACTTCAGGAATATCTGTACTTACAAGGCTCTTATTTTCAGCCTTTTCAACTGTATTTTCACCGTCATCAGTTACAAAAGTAATTGTATACTTATAAACAGGATACCATTTACCTGCAACATTCTTGATGCTCTTTCCAACGATATCGTCTCTATCATAGAATTCAACATCGCCTTCCTTATACCAACCTGCAATCTTCTTGCCGTCGATTTCAGTAGGAACATCGCTTTCGGTAATCTTATATGATCCTGTCTTATTTGTAAGAGACTTTTCGGGATCAAGCTCGTTCTCAATAGCCTCGTAGCTGTCATAGATATAGAAGCTATACTTCTTGGACACTCCGCCGCCACCGCCTACAGAAGGCTTGGCAGGTTCTCTTTCAAGGAAGGTTGCGGGAGTGTTTTCAACAACATTTCCGCCCTTAAAGGGAGTATCTTCTTCCTTATAATTATAGAAGTTAACTGTACCGTTGGGGTCGTTTACAATAACCTTACCGTCAGAGGTAACATTTACAAAGTAGTTCATACCTTCACCGCCGCGGGCAATAATCTTGCCTGTAACGTGAACATTTGAAATTCTAAAGTCACCGTCGCCGATACCGTCAGCCATAATGAGGTCGCCGTCGATTGTAACGTCCTTAAGAGTTACATACTTGCTTCTTACTACTACTGAGCCCTTCTTGGCAACAGAGTCAACCTCGCCGTCTTCGCTTATATATGTTCTGAAGATATTGTGGAAGAGCTGTGCGAGTTCTTCTCTTGTTATGTAGTTCAAAGGTCTTATTGTTCCGTCTTCATAACCGCGAACATAGTCCTCGGCAACCATACCTGCGATTGCCTTTACAGACCAGTTATCAATTTTCGCCTTGTCGGAAAACTGATCCAAAACGGAAGTGTCATCACCGTTAACGAAGAGAATTCTTGCCATAGCAAGGATAACATCTTCTCTCTTCATAAACGAGTTCGGGTCAAATGTTGTTGTGCCCGTACCGTTCATAACGCCCATCTGTACAACCTTAGCTACAGAATCATAGAACCAGTCACCGGATTTAACATCCTTGAAGTTCGAGATATCTGCCTTTTCGGTAGCACCGAAGGCTCTTGTTACAATTGCCGCAAATTCAGCTCTTGTAAGATTCTTCCTGGGTTCAATCGTAGTTTCGCTTGTACCTACAAGAAGTCCGTTATCTACCGCTGCGGTCATAGCTTCGGTAGACCAGCTGTTCACGGGGAAATCTGTGAATTCATTGATGTCCGCCGCAATACCGGGAACTATCAATGTCTGCATCAGCATTACTATTGCAAGTACTACTGTCAGAATTTTCTTTGTTTTAAACATTGTCTGTTTCCTCTCTTTATGTAAACTTTTTTAATCACCGTATGTACTGAGGTAATATGCCTTTGTGTTTTCTTTTTCGGATGCGTAGGTTGACATAATTGCATCTGCCAGTGCCGTATCGCGTCCGTTATTCTTGAGAAGCGTTCTCAGCTCTGCCACAATTGAGTTCACCTGGGCATCGCACTGAATTTCCATTGAATTTATCTGTGCCATATATCTTGCCGCTATGCTTTGCTTCGCCGACCTATTTCTCTGCTCGACGGGAAGCAGTACATATTCAGCCTTCATACTGGCAACTATACCGTCTATAGCACCGGTATATTCGGACTTTAGCACGTACATTCGTGTTACTATCTCGGCTATTCTTTTATCAACCTCTGCAGAATCGGTATTCTGTCCCGTGGAAGGCTTGGGAGTTGTCACAGCAGACGTGTCCGATTTGGAAGCTTCATTCTTTGACGAATCGGGTTTTGCGGGAGCCGAGGCATCTTCCTTCTTGCCGGAAGAATTATTTTTTGTATCGGTTTTATTCTGACCGTCTTTTTCTTCTTTAACAGGTTTCTCGGTTTTTTCGGAATCCGGTTCATCCTGATTTTCTTTTCCGACGTCTTCGTTCTGAGCTTCATCGGGTTCGTCAGAATTTTCTTCGTCGGTCTCGTTCTGATTTGCATCTTCCTGACCCGTGACATCCTGCCCCGTTTCATCGGAATTCTGAATTTCATCAGCCGTATCATCTGTCTCGGGGGTATTCTGAAGAATTTCTTCAAGAGTTAATTTTCCGAGAAGAATCTGCGTATGCTCTTCTGCAGTTATGAGTCCCGCCGTCAGAGCTTCATCAAGCTCTTTACTCGCATTGAAGCCACTGTTTGCCAAGACCTCTGTTTGCTGTTCCTTAGCCTTGTCGATATTCTTTTGTATGTCCTCATCCGAGGTTGTAAGCCAGATTATCGCAGCCTTTATATGACTTCGGAATTTGATTCCCACCACGGCTGCAACTATGAGCAAAACAATCAATATAACCAACAGCACGTTAAGCACTGTTTTTTTCACTTTACCCGAAGGCTTTTTTACTTCATCTTTTTTGCTCAAACAACCACCTCCTGAAAAAGGATATAACTATAGACTCTAATATACACTATATTATACCTGCACAAGCCGTATTTGTCAATGGTTTTACCAAAATATATAAAACTTTTTTAGCAACTCGAGCAGTTACTTACTTCCTGTTTTTAGACGATTATATTTTGAATTTTGTTCCCTGTTTTAACAGAATTTGCCGCAGCAAACGCTGCGGCATAAAAATTATCTGTTTTTCCAGTAGTCAAGAATTGTCATTTCCGTAACCCCGTAAGGTTTGACTGTTTCTTCATCAAATTTTTCTATTGCGTTTTCAACCTCAGAAGCATCCGTCCCCGGTGTAACCGTAAGGCTGAAGAGCACTTCTGTTGCATTACCTCCGCAGAGTATAATTTTGTTAAAGGAAATACCGCTTTTATCAATTTTGGATACGGTATCCTTACACACAGAAGCAAACTTTTCCTGTTCTGCTTCTCCGATAAGGCTGTCAAAGCTTACTACATAGCATATTCTGTCAGCATAATCTTCAAAGCTTTCCTCTGTTCCAATCACTTCATCATCCTCAAAATCAATATCGGATGCAGTTATATTAAAGCCCCAGGTTGCACCCGAAACAACGCTTGCAAGCTGTGCATTCGCAGCATAGAGAAGCTTTTCTTCAAAGTACTCCCTTACCCCGTCGTATAATACACCGCCTTTTTTCGAGATACTGAACTCGTCGGCATTGCCGTACACTCCGCCCTCATCCTCAAAGGTCACATATGTACGGTACTCTCCTGCAAAAGCTTCATAGGCAGTATACTGCTTATGCATATCTGCGCCGCCTCTGTCTTTGACATATTCTATGTGTCTTGTATTTTCGGCATCCTTCATTACAAATGAAACAATATTTCCGCAGAACACAACCGAAAGTACTATAGCAAGTACAACAGCCATAAAAGCAGCCCTTGTGCACTTCTTCCTGACATTCTTATTATCTGTTTTTTTACCTGTTGTCACAAATTTATAGGTATAAACCCCTGCCGCCGAAAGAAGACAGGCAACAACTGCAAAAAGCACCGACTGTCCCACGCTTCTTCCCGAAGCAAGGTATGTGCAAAGTGTCATAACGGCGGTAAGTGCATAAATCATACGGTCAGATGTACAGAAAACTGCCGACACAGCCCCGCCCGCGATAAAAAAGGGAATCGTTCTGAAAACGCCAAAGCTCGGTGTGAAAAGCATTGCACACAAAAAAAGTACAATACCCGGCAATACTATTGAAAGAGCGGACTTTAAACTCTTTTTATCCGCAGTCTGCTTATTATCCATTCTCGATTTCTCCTTCGTCATACATACTGTTATAGCTCAGCTTGCGGTATTCATAGGGGGTAGTATCGTTATGATAGCTGAAAAACTTCAGAAAGCTCTTATAATTTGAAAAGCCTGTCATCTGTGCAATTTGCTTTAAAGGGTATGATGTGGCAATAAGAAGTCCTTTTATAAACTTCATTCGCTCTCTGTCAATATACTCCTTAAGACTCACACCGAAATTACGTTTAAAGGCTCTTGAAATATAGTCCTTATTATAGCCGAACGCCTTTGAAATCTCATCTGCATCTATACGCCTGTTACTGTTTTTTCTGATCCATTCGGCAATAATTCCGCAAACGGGATATGCAGTATTCTTGCCTCTGCCCGAAGCCATATCCAGCTCATTGAGCAGAAGTCTTATATAGCAGTCTGCCGCCTCCTTGGGATAAGAGGGTGTTTCCGCAACGTGAACAAGGCTTCTTACAAGATTCAGAAAGTGATCATTGGATCCCATAGTCACATTTTTAATCCCGTCTAAAAAGCCCGTATCCGAAAAAAACTCAAACCAATAGAAGCCCACATTCTTTCCCGAAGCCTCATATCCGCCGTGGCGTTTACCCTTTTGCAGAACTATACAGTCGCCTTTTTTCAGCTCAAAACGTCTGTCGTCCTCAAACATTTTTACAGTACCCTTCACAACGTAAATCAGCTCATTGAAGTCGGTTATTCTTGTCGGATGAATCCAGTCATCGCCAAACTCACGGTAATCGCCTCTTTTAAACACGGCATCAAACATTTCCATATCGTTTTTTTGCTCCAATCGGTTTATTGATTTACAGTAAAATCATATCACAAGCGGTCGGATTTGTCAATGAAAAAGCCGTCTTTTGGAGATTTTTCATCCATTAATCACACAGAGGTCATTTTCAGTTAACAGTCTATTATTGACTTTGAATATTTTTTGGTGTAAAATACATTTCGAAAAAGCTTACGGGAGAATTATTTATGCAAAAACTGGTTGACTTATTAAACGAAAAGGAACTGAAATACGCAGACGAGCTATTCTATTGCGAGGGTGAGTTTTTTGCAATTCACGACGGCAAGATAGCAAAGCTTCCCGACTTTACGGGTGACTTTGAAGGAATCTACAAGTTGCTTCCCTCAACCGAGCATTTTATTGCATCGTATATTATTTCAAATAACCTTGATATTACAGAGATTTTAGATATAGTAAGTATATTCGAAAACGAGCTGGAATTATACGAAGATGAAATTCCCTCGGGTCTTGACTACGATTCCTTCAACCTTCTCATTTCCTGTGAGGAAAAGGGCATTTCACCCTACCGTGCATACAAGGCAATGCTTTTGATTATGCAGGGAGTACAAAGCGGCATATGGACACTTCTCGGCTATGACGGCGAATACAAGCCGGTGCTTGAATACATTTCGGAGGCTTGCGAGGTTATTGACTTCAGGTACACTGATGAGTATGATGATGAGTACTGGGAAAGTATAATAGAAAACATTGAAAACTACCGTTTTTCCGGCGGGGAAATATTTTAGACATTCACATACAAAAAAATGCACTCCAAAGCAAATGCCTTGGGGTGCATTCTGTTATTCAAGTTTTAGGGAAGGACTTTTACTGTATAGTAAGCTGTCTTTCCGCTGCCCGACTTGGCATAAACCTTTGCCGTTCCCTTTGCAACGGCAATAATTGTACCGTCATCATTTACTTTAACCACATTTTCATTTGAACTGTAAAATTCAATTGTATCTGTGTTATCAAAGGGAGTAATTGTGGGTACCTGAAGTTCAGCCTCATCGCCTACGTAAAGTGTAAGCTTTGACTGAGGGAATTTAATCTTTGTTATAGGAACACATACATTGATTGTAATTTCGGCAAATGCGTTCTCGGTACCCGCCGCTGCCGTGGCTCTTACAACGACTTCGCCGGTAGCAACACCCTTGAGCTTGCCCTTCGCATCTATTGTTGCACATTCTTCACCCGAGACGATTTCATAAGTAACTGCTGTGCTGACGGGTTTTGTCTTATCATCACGTGAAGCCCTTGCCGTAAGAGTAAGGGTCTTGCCGACTGCAAGTGATGTACTCTTAACAGAGTTAAACTTAACTGTATCTGCAGGCGCGCCGACGGTAATAGAACAGGTTGCTTTTTTGCCGTTGTGGCTTGTTGCGGTTACCTTGGCTTTACCTGCTTTGAGTGCGGTAATATTACCGTTTTCATCGACTGTTGCAACACTTTCATTGGAAGAGGACCATGTAACAAACTGATACTTAGCATCTGCTGGTGAAACTGTTGCAGTTAATGCTGTTTCATCTGGTACGACTGCGTATTCTCAACAAAATCACAAAAAAATAAAAATGAATAAAC
>CAZTNR010000028.1:0-21954 GCA_964614955.1 uncultured Oscillospiraceae bacterium
TGGATGGTAACTTAATTGAAGTAGGAACACCGATATAATCAACAAATTCCAATTTGCCGAACAGATAACAGCAGAGGATTATCCTCCGCTCTTATTATATTGGCGAAAAAGTGTACAATAACAGCACCACAATTTCTACAATCACACAAAAGAGCCGCGGCAAAACCGCGGCTCAATTTTTATATTACATTACTTTTCAATATTATGAGAATAGAAGTTAAAGTTTGCCATTTCGAATGTACAATCAACGTTATCGCTTGTTTCAAAGCCGATATTTACGCCGTTGAAGAACCAGTCTGATCTCTTTGTAACACCGAGACCGTAAGCATCCTCGGCATTTACTCTGTCAAGAATAATATCAATGTGATTTGAAAGGTCAACCTTAACGTGGAACCATTCGCTCTTAATTACGTCGCCCTTCTTATAGTTCTCGGACAGCTTTGCTTTTTTGATTATGCTGTGAATCGAATTCTCAAAGCCGCTGTATACAAGCTCGGGAGGCAAGCAATACATATAAGTATTGGCACCAGAATCACGGCACCAGTTAATTCCGTAATACTGATTATAATGAATGCTGTCAGCAGCGATATTAAGACCGAACCATACGAGTGTACCGGGATTCTTCTTAGGTCTTAAATAGCAATAAAGAAGGAAGGACATATGACCGTTGTCGAAAACCTGTCCGTCGGGATGGGTTTTCTTTCTATATTCTTCGCTGTAGTGTTTGAGTCTTATATCAAATTCACAATAGAGCTTATCTGCGCCTGTGCTGTACTGGGGCTCGGTATTGAAGTCAACGGGTCTTGTGCTCTGATTCTGCTCAATAAGAAGGTGCGGCCAGAAGCGCCAGGTGCCGTCGGGGTTATTATTCTTATCGTACTTACTGTATTGCTGTCCCTTGAACATCTTCTTACCGTTAAGTGAGAATTCGAGGACAGTGCCCGTTCTTTCTACTCCGTCGGTTGTAGTATAAGTCTGATTAGGCTTATAAATAATTTCCTTAGAGCCTGCTTTATCGGAAAGTACATATGAGCCGTCTTCCCTTGCTTTGCCGTCATCTCGGAATTCATAATCAAGGTAATACTTTTCGTGTGCCTCAGGGTCTGCCGCTTTAATTGCCTCAATTCTCTCGGCGGGTTTTACGTCATATGTAAGTCCTGCGGCTTTGATATAAGGATAAGAGTTTATATAATCATAGGCATAAAGAGGGACAACTCTCCAGTCGGGATACAACTTATCGGGCTTTGTTTCATCGTCCTTTACAGCCTTCTCGTATTCTTCTCTTGCCTTATCCGCACCGGGAGAAGTAGCAAAATAATCATCCGTTGCAACAAGTCCGTGTTCCATACCGCCGACAAAGAAGCCTTTTTCAAAATTACCGTCCGAGAACATAGGAAGAGCGTCTCCGAGCTTTATATCGGATGCATTACCTGTCGGGAAAAGCTTCACATAGTCAAGCTCATAACTGCCTTCGGGCAAAGTTATTGTAATCTTCGAAACGGTATTCTGCCATACCTGAACCTCACGAAGTCTGAGTTCAAACACACGGTAGCCTTCGGCATCAACGCCGGAAGATGCAAGCTTAAACGGCTGTTCTCCGACAGCACCGTCCTTTCTTTCATAGGTAAGAACTGCGTTTTCCGCTGATACGTCACCCGAAATTCCCACTCTGAAGCGGAGTGTTTCATAAAGTGCCGCATCTACATTTACTTGTGCTTCCTTACCCAAAACAAGGTCTATATCCATCCCCTTCGGAACATCAACCTCGCCAAAGAGGAACACAAGGTCTTCGCCTGCCATACAGCTTTCGTCCTGCGGCCCATTTGCGGGATTATTTGAAACGATATATGAGAGCTCCTTAAAATCTATATCATAAGACATCAAAGGAAGTGCATTCGTGTCAAACAGCACCCATTCGGATTCTTTATCCGCAAAGTTATACTTTACAAGAACCTTTGAGAATTCCTGTGCAAAGGCTGTCTTACCTGCATCAAACTTTACCCTTGTGCCAGCCCAGTTGGTAATATCAAAGAAATACTTACCAAAAGAGAAGTCACCGAGGAAATAGCTCTTTGTAGGCACGAAAAGCTTATTACCTGCGCCCTGATAGTATCTGTCAACTCTTCTGAAGGGTGATACGGGCTTTACTTCGCTCTTGATAAAGAAGAGATTTTCGGGAGTGATTTCGGCTTCATCGAGAAGCTCGGGCTTATCTTTATTGATACCTGCATATGCACCGTTACAGTCTGTTGCATAGCCGAGGGATATAAGGCTGTATACACCTTCATCCTTTGTTTCGGCAACAGCACAGAGTTTGAGTGCATACTCCTTTGTGAGCTGTCCGTCAGAAACAACTGCAGGATATGTATCTGCCGTATTAACTTTAATCTCTGTGATTGTCTTATCCTTCCATACTTCAACCGTTGCAACATCACCGCAGACAGCAGCTTTTCCCGTAGGAACGACTATTGCAGACGAAAGAGACGAAGGATTATCAAATATTTCCGTTATTGGCTTCATAATAACATCTCTCCTTTTTCAAAGAAATAAACAAATCTGTTTACCATAAATTTAACATAATATCACACAAAAATCCATAGTCTTTTTTACCAAAAGAATATTGTTTTTTTGTCAGTTTAGACGAATATATTAATATAAGACAAAAAACTCCGCGCACCGCAAAAGCACGCGGAATTATATCGGTTATTTTACATTTGTATCCGTATCGTCTTCTTCAATATCGGGCTCTGAAGCTGAAACCGTAGGAATAAAACGCTTGGCAAACCTGCTTTTTCCTCTGCTTTTTACGTAGAAAAAGCCAATTATGCTGAACACAACAGCGCCGATAAAGTTTACAATCAGATCCTTCATTGTATCGATTATTCCGATATCAAGATACCCGCCGAGCCCCAAAGGCTCTCCGTTGACAATAACCTCTGTAATATTATCTATAATGACAGCCTTATTTGAAAGTGTTTCATCAAGGGCAACAGACGAAATTTTTGTTACCACAAAATCCTTTTGCATATCTGTTGCAAAAAGCATATCGGCACCGAATTCAAACATTTCCCAAAGCACGCCTATTGTCATTGAAAAGCAAAAAGCAACGATGGAAAGATACAGCGGTGAAAGGTGAAATTTAAAGCGGTTATTTCTATTCAGCAAATCTACAAGAGAGAAGCCGACTGCCGCACACAAAAAGCCGTTTGTTGTATGCAGCATTGTATCCCACAGCGGAACCTTTACGTAATATGCACCGATTTCGCCCAAGATTTCTGCCGCAAATATAAACAGCATTATTATGATTTCAAGGGTTGTGGGAAGCTCTATTCCGAAGTTTTTCTGAAAAAACGCAGGCACAAGAAAAAGTACAAGTGTAAGTGCACAGACAAATACATTTTCAAAGCGTCTGTTTATAAGTGACAGCACAAGCACCGCGAGTACCATAAGACGAAGAACGACATATACGGCAAAGGTAGCCTTATGCTCTTTTATCTGCGCAACAAGCGGTTCTCTGAAGCTTTTGCGCTCTTTTTTTGCTTTCAATCACAGACCTCCTAAATTTCTTCAAGAAGCACAACTGCGTGGGTTGATATTCCTTCTTTTCTGCCTGTAAAGCCAAGCTTCTCCTCTGTAGTTGCCTTTATATTTATTCTGTCGGCATCACACTCAAGAGCTTCGCTTATGCACTTTACCATATCATCAATAAACGGTCTTAATTTCGGTGCCTGTGCAACAACCGTAATATCCGCATTTCCGAGCTTATATCCCTTTTCTGATACAATTTCCTTAACCCTTTTCAGCAAAAGAATACTTGAAATTCCCTTATAGCTTTCGTCATTATCGGGAAAATGAAGACCTATATCGCCGAGTGCCGCAGCACCAAGCATTGCATCCATAAGTGCGTGGGTAAGTACATCTGCATCGGAATGACCGAGAAGCCCCATTTCGTGCTCTATTTCAACACCTCCCAAAATCAGCTTTCTGTCGGGTGCAAATCTGTGAACGTCATAGCCGTGTCCTATTCTCATTATTTTTATCTCCTCTGCGGTTTATTATTGCCTCTGCCATAAGTACATCCTCGGGATATGTTATCTTTATATTATACGACGGTGTCTCGCAAAGATTCACCTTTTCGCCGAGAAGCGATACAAGCGAGCTGTCATCCGTTGCAAGGCAGCCTTTTTCTTTGGCATTATCAAGTGCCCTGCCGTAAAGGGATTTTTCAAACACCTGGGGTGTCTGTATCAGCCAGAGATTGTCCCTTTCAACGCTGTCGGTGACATATGAATTTTCGTCGGTACGTTTAACGGTATCTCTTACCCTTGATGCACATACGGCATTTCCCTTTTCCAAAGCCTGTGAGAACACATTTTCTGCCATATGGCAGTCAAACAAGGGTCTTGCGGCATCGTGTACGGCAACGTGTGAAACAGAGTCATCGTCAAAGAGTCCGCACTTAAATGCGTTCTCTACGCTTTCCTGACGTTCCTTTCCGCCTGCGACAATTTTTTTTACTTTTGTAAAATTGTATTTCTGACAAAGCTCTTCAATTTCATCAATTTTATCTTCCCTTGCGGAAATTACAACAAATGAGACCTCTATGCTTTTTTCAAATGCATCAAGGCTATAGAAAAGCATTTCTTTACCGCACAGCTTTTCAAGCGGCTTATACACGCCGCCCATCCTTGCACCGCTTCCTGCCGCAGGTATTATTACGCCGACATATGCTTTATTCATATAATGGAGACACCTCCGTTTCAGTCTATAAGAAAATTTTAACACATATAATCGGCATTTGTCGAAAAATACTGTAAATTGATTGTTAACTGTAAAAAACTTTCTACAATAATATATCAACCGAATTCACCGTATATTCATAAATAGTTATTGAATTCATTTTTCCGAAAGTATACAATAGAAATTAATTGTAGACTGTAGTATTGTGCCTATTTCTAATCAAAAATCGGAAGATTGCTTTTGGGAGGTGTACTCATTGGCTTTTTCATACAGCGAAATAACATCAAGAAAAAACGAAAAAATCATATGGGTATCCAAGCTTTGTGACAAGAAAAACAGGGACGCTTCGGGTCTTTTTATTACAGACGGCTCAAAGCTGCTTGAAGAAGCTTTGCTCTCAGGGCTTTGTGTTGAAAAGGTATTCTTCACGAAAAAGGCGTTTGCGGTATACGAAGACCTTCTGACAAAGGCAGAAGCGAAAGAAAGCATACTTGTTTCGGATGAAGTATTTGAAAAGCTCACAGACGAAAAAGCACCTCAGGGTATACTTTCGGTAATAAAAAAGCCTTGCGAGATGCATTTTCACGGCGATGCTTTAAAAGACGGAGGCTTTCTTATCTTAGAGGACATACAAAACCCTCTCAATCTCGGTGCCATATTCAGATGTGCATACAGTCTCGGCTGTACAAAGCTTATTTTAAGCAGAAAATGCTCTGATATATACAATCCAAAAACACTCAGAAGTGCTATGGGCAGTGCATTTAAGGTAGGCTTTGAAGTATGCGACGACATCGGCAGCTTTATAGATAGGCAAAAGCTTATCGGAAACAGAGTATTCTGCACGCATCTGCACTCTGAGTCAAAAAAGCTCGGAAGCTTCGGTTTCTTGCCCGGCGACAGCATAGTAATAGGAAACGAGGGTCACGGAGTAAGTGACCGAACGGTTGCTCTTTGTGACGGCTCTGTAATAATTCCTATGACAGAGGGTGCGGAATCTCTGAATGCGGCAACCGCTGCGTCAATTCTGATATGGGAAATGAACAAGGCAAAGCTTATAAACTGAAAATATAAAATCAGGAGTAAACAATGAACGAAAAGACACTGCTTTACATATGGCTTTCATCAACGCTTCGTCCCGGAAGCAAAGCTCACAAAATACTGCTTGAGCATTTCGGAACAATTGAAAAGGTATACTCTGCCGAAAAGCAAGACTACTCCCCTCTCCCTATTTCTTCGGGAGAAAAGGTGGCTCTTTGCAACAAAAATCTTGACACGGCAAACAGATATATGGAATTCTGTGTCAAGAACAAGGTCGGCATTCTTTGCTACGAGGATCCGTATTTTCCTGAAAGGCTGAAGATAATTGAAAATCCTCCCGCTATGTTCTACTATAAAGGAAGACTCATCAATTTTGACGACTATCCCTGTATAACGATGGTAGGAACACGCTCCTGCTCCGAACGCGGCTTCAGGCTTGCTTATTCTTCGAGCTACGATGCGGCAAGCAAGGGTGCTGTTATTGTAAACGGACTTGCTCTCGGCATTGACGGAGCCTGTATTGCAGGTGCACTTGATGCAAACGGCTATGCAGTAGGTCTGTTAGGCTGCGGCATTGACAGGGTATATCCTATCGGAAACAGTGATTTATTCGAAAGGCTTTGCGCTTCGGGTCTCATTCTTTCGGAGTTCTGTCCTTTCAGCGAACCTGCCGGTGCAAATTTCCCCGTAAGAAACAGGGTTATGAGTGCTTTATCCGTTGCAACTGTGGTTTTTGAAGCGAGTGACGGCAGCGGTGCTATGATTACGGCTTCCCACGCCCTCCAGCAGGGACGAAGAATATTTGCAGTTCCCGGTAAGCCCTATGACAAGTCATACGCAGGTCCTTTGGAATTAATCAAGGACGGTGCAAGTATATTCACCGAAGCCGATGACGTACTAACGGAATACTCAATGAATTTTCCGCACAGAATAAACCTCGCAAACAAAAATGCGGTACCCAAAGACAAATTGGATGCATATGTGGCACGGTACTTTAAAAAGGATACAGACCCCGACGAGCCTGTCAACCGAAGATATCTGCCTAAAAAACCTGCAAAACCTGCTGCTGTTGAGTATGCACCGGTTCAATCTACGCACAAAACGGCTTTTGTGCAGAAGCCGGAGCAAAAGAATTCTGCTCAAGTAAGCAGTGTTTTGGAAAATCCTTCGGAAACAAGTGACGTATCTTCTCAGGTAGACCTTTCTGTGCTTTCAGTCACCGAAAAACAAATCTACACCTTTCTTTCGGAAAGCGGCTGCTTATCACCCGACGAGCTTTCGGAAAAGGGACTAAAGATTGACGACATCCTCTCTGCCCTTACGCTTCTTGAAATTTACGGACTCATAAAGGCAGTTCCAGGAGGAAAATACGAAATTATTAAGTAAATTATTTTTCAGATACGATGATATATAACAGGAAAGAGGAAGAATTTTGGCAAATTTAGTTATTGTTGAATCCCCTGCAAAGGCAAAAACCATAAAGGGATATCTTGGTAAGAATTACAAGGTAACTGCATCAAAAGGTCACGTAAGAGACCTTCCCAAAAGTACTCTCGGGGTTGATATAGAAAACAATTTCACACCCAAGTACATCAATATCCGCGGAAAAGGAGACCTAATTAAGGAGCTTAAGGCTGAAGCCAAAAGTGCCGACACAGTATTCCTTGCAACTGACCCTGACCGCGAAGGTGAGGCAATTGCGTGGCATCTTGCCCTTGTACTCGGAATTGAAGACAAAAAAATCAAGAGAGTAAAATTCAATGAAATCACAAAGCCCTGCGTAAAGGAAGCTATAAAGAATTCAGGAAAGCTTGATATGAATCTTGTTGATGCTCAGCAGGCAAGAAGAATCTTAGACAGAATTGTGGGCTACAAGCTCAGTCCCGTTCTCTGGAAAAATATTAAAAGCGGTCTTTCGGCAGGACGAGTTCAGTCTGTTGCAACAAGAATGATTGTTGACAGAGAAAATGAAATCAGAGACTTTAAGCCCAGGGAATACTGGACAATTGATGTGACTCTTGAAAATTCCGAAGGCAAAAAGTTCTCTGCTTACTACTACGGTACATCCGACAAAAAGGTTGAACTCAAAAACAAGGCTGAGGCAGATGCTGTGCTTTCGGACATTGACGGCAAAAAGTTTACCGTAAAATCCATAAAGAAAGCGGAGAGACTCAAGAATCCCGCGCCTCCCTTTACAACCTCCACGCTTCAGCAGGAAGCCTACAAGCGTCTGGGCTTCCCCTCTGCAAAAACTATGAAAACGGCGCAGGATCTTTACGAAGGCGTAAGCCTCGGCGACAAGGGCACTCACGGTATCATTTCATATATGAGAACAGACTCGCTTCGAATATCCGATATTGCTGCTGAAAGCGCAAGGCAGTACATCACTAAGGAATACGGTGAAAGCTACTATCCCAAAACACGCCGCGTTTACAAGTCCAGAAACGGTGCTCAGGATGCTCACGAAGCTATACGTCCCTCCTATATGGAATATCCTCCAAAGGCTATAAGAGCATATCTTTCCAACGATCAGTACAAGCTCTACAAGCTTATCTGGGACAGATTTATAGCAAGCCAGATGTCCTCCTCTGTAATTGACACGGTAACCGTTGACTCTGTTGCAGGTAACAGTCTTTTCCGTTCAACAGGCTCCGTTATAAAATTCCCCGGATTTATGTCCGTATACGAAGAAACAAACGAGGATGAGGTTTCAGACAACAATTCATCCTATCTTCCTTCGGTAAACGAAGATGATTCCCTTAAGGCTGACGGCGTTGATTCCGAGCAGCACTTCACACAGCCGCCTGCAAGATACACCGAAGCTTCACTTATCAAGGCGCTTGAAGAAAGGGGCATCGGACGTCCCAGCACCTACACCCCAACCATTACCACAATCATTCAGAGGGGCTATGTCGAAAGAGCCGCAAAGGCCCTTGCTCCTACCCCTCTCGGAGAAGCAACCAACAGTCTTATGGTTGACAACTTCCCCGATATTGCCGATTACAACTTCACTGCGGATATGGAATCAAGACTTGACGAAATTGAAAGCGGTGAAAGAGCACTTCTTGACGTTCTTGAAAGATTCTACAAGGATTTCAACGATGAGCTTGAAAAGGCTGAGGAGACAGTAAAAGAAAAGAGCTACAAGCTTCCCGTAGTTGAAACAGACATTGTTTGTGAAAAGTGCGGAAGCACTATGGTTATAAAAAGCGGCAGATTCGGTAAATTTGCGGCTTGTCCGAAATATCCCGCCTGCAAAAACACAAAGCCCCTTGACAAGGACGGAAATCTTGCCGCGCCCAAGGAAGAAGCCGCATCTGAAAAACCTGCTGTTCAGAAGGCGCCCGACGACATAAGATGCGACATCTGCGGCGGTGAAATGGTTATCAAGAGAAGCCGCTACGGCACATTCTATGCCTGTGCAAAGTATCCCGAATGTAAGGGCACAAAGCCCATAAACCGAGAGCTTGACGTTCCCTGCCCCGAATGCGGAAGCAAGATTGTTGTGCGTCGCGGCAGAAACAAAACCGTATTCTACAGCTGCTCGGCATACCCCAAGTGCAAGTTTACTAACTGTGATACTCCCACAAACGAAAAGTGTCCCGAATGCGGAAGTATGTTACTTCGCAAGAGAGGCAAAAACTTAAATGTCTGCATCAACAAGGAATGCTCGTACAAAGCAGAAACAAAAGATGCAGGTGAAGAATCCTAAATCTGAAAGGATAAATATATGAGAATAATAGTTGACTGTATGAGCGGTGACAATGCTCCCGACGCTATAGTTCACGGTGCTCTTGAAGGAAAGCAGAAGGAAAACGTAGACCTTATTCTTGTCGGTAATAAAGCTGAGATTGAAGAGTGTGCAAAGAATCACGGACTTAGTCTTGACGGCTGTGTAATAGTTGAAAACGAAGGCGAAAACATTACTATGGAGGACGAAGTGACAAGTGTTGTCAAGGAAAAGAATCAGTCCTCTATGGCTGTTGCCTTAAAGCTTCTGAAAGAAGGCGAAGGCGATGCTATGGTTTCTGCCGGCAACACAGGCGCCCTTCTCACAGGGGCAACCCTTGTACTGAGAAGAATCAAGGGCGTAAGACGTCCGGGTCTCGGTGCAATCCTTCCCTTCGGTTCTCCCACCCTTCTTACCGACGCAGGAGCCCAAGCGGTATGTACTCCCGACGACCTTGTAATGTTCGCCCGTATGGGTTCTATGTATATGAACAAGGTTATGGGTGTTGAGAGTCCCAAGGTTGCACTTATCAACAACGGTGCCGAGGAATGCAAGGGTACTGATCTCCAGAAGGACACATATCAGGCACTCAAAACTCTTGACGGTATAAACTTTGTCGGCAACATAGAAGGCAGAGAAATATTTGACGGCGAATTTGACGTACTTATTGCAGACGGCTTTACGGGAAACATTGTCGTAAAGATGTGCGAAGGTACAGGCAAGTTTACCAAGAAATGCTTAAACGAAGTATTCAGAAGAAACATACTTTCAAAGATTGCATATCTTCTTGCTAAAGGCAGTGTTGACACACTCCGCCACGACACAGACCATTCAATCTACGGCGGTGCTCCCTTCCTCGGAATTGCAAAGCCGGTTATCAAGGGACACGGTTCATCCAACCACGTAAGTATTGCCGTTTGTATCGGTCAGGCAAAGAGATATGCACAAAGCGGTATGATTGAATACATTTCATCCCTCAAAACATCTACGGAAGAAAAGGCAGCGGAATAAAAAATGCAAAAAGACATTTCCCTACTTGAAGAAAAAATAGGTTATGAGTTCAAGGACAAAAGCTTAATAAGAACTGCCCTTACCCATTCCTCATATGCCAACGAATTCAAGGCTAAGGGTGAAAACATTATGTACAACGAGCGTCTGGAATTTTTGGGCGACTCGGTGTTATCACTTGTTGCAAGTGTTTATCTTTTCAAGGGCAACCGCAATCTTTTCGAGGGCGACCTGACAAAGATACGGGCAGGAATCGTATGCGAAAACGCCCTTTACGAATATGCACTTGACATTGGTCTCGGTGACTATCTCTTCCTCGGTCACGGTGAAGAGGTAACAGGCGGCAGAAGCAGAAAAAGCGTGCTTTCAGATGCGGTTGAGGCTGTGCTTGCCGCAATTTATCTTGACGGCGGTTTTGCCGCGGCAAGAAGGTTTATTCTGCCCTATCTCACAACAGCCTCCGAAAAGCTTATGAAATCGGGCGGTGCCGAAGACTACAAAACACTTCTGCAGCAGTTTGTTCAGCAAAACAGAGGAGATATTTTGGAATATGTTCTCGTAGACGAAAGCGGTCCGTCTCACAACAAGACCTTTGTATACAATGTTCTTTTAAACAACAATATAATCGGCAAGGGTCAGGGCTCATCAAAGAGAGATGCAGAGCAGGCTGCGGCAAGAGAAGCACTTATTCTCTTTGGAAAGGTTAGCGAAAAGTAATGAAAAAGCACGCTAACATTCCTATTTTCATTCCCCACGAGGGTTGCAGAAACGAATGTGTTTTCTGCAATCAGAGAACAATTACGGGTACTTTCAGGGGCTCTGACAGAGATATTATTCCAGAGATAGAAGAGGCTCTCTCAACAATTCCCGAAGGATATGAAACTGAAATTGCCTTTTTCGGCGGCTCCTTTACGGGAATCGGCACCGGCAGAATGACAAGGCTTCTTAATTCTGCTTATGAATATGTTAAATCGGGCAAGGTGAAATCAATAAGATTATCAACACGTCCCGACTACATTGATGAGCAGATTCTTGATATATTGAAATCCCGTGGTGTTACGCACATTGAGCTTGGTATTCAGTCAATGAAGCAAAGTGTGCTTGATGCGTGCAACCGTGGTCACACGGTAAAAGCTTCCGAAAAAGCCTGCACTCTGATAAACGATTACGGCTTTATCTTAGGCGGGCAGATGATGATAGGTCTTCCCTGCTCGACTTTGGAAGATGAAATCTATACAGCCCAAAAAATCGGTGAAATGGGTGCAAAGGAAGCACGGATTTATCCTTGTGTTGTGTTTGAAAATACAGAGCTTTGCAATATGGCAAAATCGGGCGAATATGAGCCGATTTCCATAGACGAAGCTGTTGAAAGAAGTACAAAGGTTTATTATGAGCTGAAAAAGCACAAAATCAATATTCTCAGAATAGGACTTCAGTCAAGTGAAAGTCTTTCGGGTAAAAACGAGGTCTTTGCAGGTGCATATCATCCTGCAATGGGTGAGCTTGTTGAAAGCAAAGTAAAGCTTGAGAAAATGCTTTCGGCTATTGAATATTATAAATCAGGAAAAGAATTTGACTATCACGGACAACCGTTTACGGTTGAGTGCCGCAAAAGCGATTTATCAAAAGTGATAGGTCACAAAAAATCAAATGTGGAAATTATCAGAAAAGCGGCAATTGATGCAGGCTTTTCGGACATAAATATAAAAACAAACGACAAAGTGAAAGAGAATAGTTTATTTATTCACTTTGGACAACAATCGGAAACATCAGATTAACGGAGGAAATTAAATGTACTTAAAAGCTCTTGAAATGAGAGGCTTCAAATCCTTCCCCGACAAAACAAGACTTGACTTTGAAAAGGGTGTAACTGCAGTTGTAGGCCCTAACGGAAGCGGCAAGTCCAACGTATCGGATGCCGTAAGATGGGTTCTCGGTGAAATGTCGCCAAAGTCCCTTCGAGGCTCAAAGATGGAGGACGTTATCTTTGCAGGTACTGCAAAGCGTACCCAGACAGGCTTCTGTGAGGTATCCCTTATTGTGGACAACTCCGACCACGCCCTTGACCACGATGCTGAGGAAGTTAAAATTACAAGAAAATATTACAGAAGCGGAGATTCGGAATACAAAATCTGCGACAAGCCGTCACGTCTTCGTGACATTCACGAGTTATTTCTCAACACAGGTATCGGCCGTGAGGGTTATTCGGTTGTAGGTCAGGGTAAAATTTCAGAGGTTCTTTCCCAGAAAAGTGACGAAAGACGCCACATCTTTGAAGAAGCGGCAGGTATTTCAAAATTCCGTTACAGAAAGATTGAAACAGAAAGAAAACTAAATGAAACAGACACAAACCTCATTCGTCTTAACGACATTGCAGGTGAAATAGAATCCCGTCTCGGTCCCCTTGAAAAGGATGCTGAAAATGCCAAGAAATTCCTTGTTCTTGCCGACAGAAAAAAGGAGCTTGAGGTTGCAATATGGCTCGACAGAATTGTAACAAGCTCTGACAAGGCAAATAATTTGGAAAACAAGCACGCAACGGCAAAGAAGAACTACGAGGACACAGACAACGAGATATCACTTATCGATTCTGCTATAGAAGGTCTTTTCAACAAAAAGCAGTTTATAAATCAGAAATCAGAGTCTGCAAGAGAGGAAATTTCCCTGCTTGAAGACGAAAAGCACAAGCTTGAAAACCTGAGAAACCTTTCCAACAACGACATCACTCACCACAACGAAAGAAAGGCACAGATAAGCGCTGAAATATCACTTCTTTCGGGTGAAGAAATCGAAAAGATAAAGGCTGATTTGGTTGTTGCCGAAAATGCCGCAAAGGAAGCTGAAACTTCGGTTGAAAACGCAAACAAGGCGGCGGCAGAAGCGGAAGTAACGCTTATTGCAAAAAAAGATGCCGTTATTCGTGCAGAAGAAGAGCTTGAAGCAAAAAAGGATGAAGTAAGACGTTCAAATGAAGTTCTTACCTCCCTGATTATCGAAGAAGCTGCCGAACAGACCAGCGAAAAATCCGAAACAGAAAGAAAAGAGTTTCTTGCCGCTGAGATTTCAAAGGCAGATGCAGAGCTTGAAGAAGCATACACGGCACTCGAAAGCGCCAACCAGAGAAAGCAGGATTTTCTTGCAGAAAAGCAGCAGTTGAGAAGCGATATCGAGGAAGAACAGTCCTCGCTTCGTGTTCTTGCAGACAAGCGTGAAGCTCTTATCAAAGAGAAAAACGAAATCGAAGCACAGTATGCTGCCGATGTTCACAAGCGTGAAGTTCTTGACAGGATGGACAAGATGCTTGACGGTTATCCCGGTTCTGTAAAGGCAGTTATGAACGAAAGCAGTCTTTCGGGTATCTGCGGACCTGTTTCGAGAATTCTTACCGTTTCGGGTGAATATGTAACGGCTATTGAAACGGCTCTCGGTGCCTCTGTTTCCAACATTGTTGTTGAAAACGAATATGCAGCAAAGGAAGCAATCAGATTCTTAAAGAGAACCAATGCGGGTCGTGCCACCTTCCTTCCCCTTACCTCTATGACGGCAAAGGTTACGGATGAAAAGGGTCTTACAAGAGAAAAGGGATATGTAGGTCTTGCCTGCGACCTTGTTTCGTTTGAAGAAAAATACAGGGTTATTGCAGAAAATCTTCTTGGCAGAACCGTTGTTGCAGAAAACATTGACGATGCTTCGGTTATTGCAAAGAAACACTCCTACAGATTCAGAATAGTCACCCTCGACGGTCAGATTATAAACTCGGGCGGTTCATTTACAGGCGGTTCTGCGGCAAGCCGTACAGGTGTAATGTCGAGAAATGCTGATATTGCCGCCCTCGACGAATCAATTTCCTCTCTTGGTGCAAGAATGAAGGAAATCAAGGCTGAAACGGCTGAGGTTGAAGAGGAATGCCAGAATTCTATTGAATACATTGAAGGTCTTAAAAACGACCTTTCAAGTGCAGACAGCGGTCTTTACAGAAGTGAAAACGACATCAAGCTTCATACAGAGCACATTGAGGCTTGCTCGGACCGACTTAAAAATATGCACGCACAGCTCGACGAATACGACAGCGACAGGATAAAGGAAAAGCTTAGTCTTATCACGTCAAAGCGTCAGGCTGAAGAAGCTCACCTTGAATTTTTAAAGAACGAAGAACAGGCTCTTACAGATGCTGTTGACAACGCCGATGCCGACGAAAGAAGTGCAACTGAAGCACTTTCAGAAGCCAAAATGGCAATTCTCTCCTGCGAAAAGGATGTTCAGAGTGCGAATGCCTCTCTTACTTCACTCCGTTCAAGTCTTGCAGACAATGTAAGAAGAACGGAAAACCTTCGTCAGGAGCTTACGCAGATTGAAAATATGCTGGCAGGCATTTCTGTTGACATCGAAAAGAGCGGCGAAGAAATCAAAAAGGCTGAAGAAGAGCTTGCCGCAAAGAAGGAAGCTCTTGAGGCTTTAGTTTCAGAATCTCAGGTAATTGAAACCGAGATGAACAAAAAGAGAGACATTCAGAAAGACAGACAGCGCGACAAGGAAGTATTCTTTGAAGAAATGACAAAGCTTGCTTCCTCTTTGGAAAACTGCAGAAATGAGTACGACAATCTCACGGCAAAGCTGTTTGAAGAATACACCCTCACATTCTCGGATGCAGTAGCTTTGGGTTACCCAGCCCCCGAGCCCGGAAGCGACAAGGAGCTCTCCTCTATCAAGGGCAAAATCAAAGCTCTCGGTCACATCAACGTAAACGCCGTTGAAGAATACAAGGAAACCAAGGAACGCTACGACTTTATGAAAAAGCAGATAGACGACCTTGAGGATTCCAAGAAGAGTCTTACCGAAATCATAAAGCGTCTTGAAGCAGATATGAAGACAATGTTTGTAAAGACGGTTGAGGAAATAAATGCTCAGTTCAAGGTAGTCTTCTCAGACTTATTTGGCGGCGGCAACGCAGACATAGTTATTCAGGACCCCGAAAACGTACTTGAATCGGGAATTGAAATCAATATTCAGCCTCCCGGAAAAATGGTTAAAAACCTTTCGCTTCTTTCGGGCGGTGAGCAGGCATTTACCGCAATTGCACTTTACTTTGCAATTCTTAAGGTTAATCCTGCACCCTTCTACATCTTCGATGAAATCGAAGCGGCTCTTGACGACGTTAACGTAAACAGATTTGCTTCCTACTTAAAGAAGAACAACGATACGCAGTTTATAGTTATCACCCACCGTAGAGGAACTATGGAGGTTGCTGACACAATGTACGGTGTTACAATGCAGGAAAAGGGTGTTTCCAGCTTCTTAAAGGTTAACATCGACGACGTTGAAAAGAAAACAGGCATTAAACTTTAACCGTCAAGCAGTTAAAGTAATTGAAAATTGAAAATGGAAAATTGAAAGTTAAGAGGTACGTATATGTCATTTTTTGACAAATTAAAGGCCGGTCTCAAAAAGACCAAGGAGTCCATATTCGGACAGGTAAACAGCATATTCAAGGCATTTGTCAAGGTTGACGAGGAAATGCTCGAGGAGCTTGAGGAAATACTTATTGCTTCGGATGTTGGTGTTACCAACACAGAAGACATAATAGAAAAGCTCAGGGATGCAATAAAGGAAAAGAGAATATCCGAGCCTGAAGATGCAAGGGTTGAGCTTATTTCCATTATCGAAGAAACAATAGGAGAAAACGAAGATCTTTTGCTCACCACAAGTCCTGCGGTTATTCTTGTAATCGGTGTAAACGGCGTCGGTAAGACAACATCTATTGCCAAGATTGCAAACTGTCTGAAAAAGGAGGGCAAAAAGGTTGTTCTTGCAGCAGCCGACACCTTCCGTGCAGCAGCTATCGACCAGCTTGAAATCTGGGCAGACAGAGCAAGTGTTCCCATAGTCAAGCACGACGAGGGCTCAGACCCCGCATCGGTTGTTTTTGACGCCTGCAGGTATGCAAAGAGCAACAACTGTGATGTACTTATCATTGATACGGCAGGTCGTCTTCATAACAAAAAGAATCTTATGGACGAGCTGTCGAAAATTTCGAGAGTTATTGACAGAGAGCTGCCTTCCTGTGACAAGGAAACGCTTCTTGTGCTTGATGCAGTAACAGGTCAGAACGCAATAAATCAGGCAAAGGAATTTGTCAAAACAAGTGATATTACGGGCATCGTTCTCACAAAGCTTGACGGTACGGCAAAGGGCGGCATCATTATCTCGGTAAAGAAAGAGCTTGGCATTCCCGTAAAGTTTATCGGCGTCGGCGAGCAGATGGATGACCTTCAGAAGTTCGACAAGGCTGAGTTTACAAAAGCCTTATTTGAGGACTGATCAGGAACTTTTTTGAATAATTATCGTCAAACATATAAGAGGTACAAAATGGAAATAGCAATAGCAACAGGCAATGCGCACAAGGTTAAGGAGTTATCAAGACTTCTTGACATCGACGGCATTGAATTTGTAAGTTTAAAGGATTTAGGCTTTACGGGAGACATCGTAGAGGACGGCAGCACCTTTGCCGAAAACGCAATGATTAAGGCAAAATTCATATGCGACAAGTATAATATTCCCGCTATCGCAGACGATTCGGGGCTTTGTGTTGACGCCTTGAACGGACAGCCCGGAATATATTCGGCAAGATACGCTTCAAAGGACGGCGTAAACAGCGACGACAGAGCCAACATTGACCTGCTTCTTGAAAATATGAAGTCAATACCTTCGGGTGAAAGAAGCGGACGTTTTGTTTGCTCAATGGCATTTTGTGCACCCGACGGTGTCTCATTTACGGTTGACGGCATTTGCGAAGGGCACATAACAAGCGACATAAGAGGCGAAGGCGGTTTTGGCTACGACCCCGTATTCTACTGTACAAAGCTGTGCAAAACCTTCGGAGAAGCTACAGATGAAGAAAAAAACAATGTCAGCCACAGATACAATGCCTGCAGGCTTCTTGCGGTTAAATTAAAAGAATACATAAATAAATGAAAGGCAAAAACAATATGTCTATAGAAAATCTTACATCCTCCGAGCGTGCTTATCTCAGAGGACTTGCAAATACTCTTGATGCAATTTTTCAGCTCGGCAAGGGCGGCATCAACGAAAATTTCATTAAGCAGATTGACGACGTGCTTGAAGTAAGAGAGCTTATCAAAATAAGCCTTCTTGAAACAAGTGAATACACGGTAAAGGAAGCGGCTGAGGAAATCTGCAGGGCAACGGGCGCACAGTCTGTTCAGATGATTGGCAGAAAGCTTGTGCTTTACAGGGCAGCCTCCGACAAGGACAAGAGAAAAATCACTCTGCCCAAGTCAAAGAAATGAGAATAGGATTTATGGGCGGCACCTTCAGTCCGCCTCACAAGGGTCACCTTCACTCTGCGAAGGTGTTCATAAAAGAAGCAGGACTTGACAGGCTGATTATAATTCCCGCAGGGGTATCCCCTTTTAAAGTGGGTAAAGAAGCTACTGCAAGTGATAACGACCGTCTTGAAATGGCAAGGCTTTGCTTTTTACCTCTTTCGGACGAAAAATGCAAAGTTTCTGTTTCGGATATGGAAATCCTAAGAGAAGGCGCAAGCTTTACCGTAGATACGGTAAATTCACTTAAAGAAACATATCCCGACAGCGAACTTTATATGTTTGTCGGAAGTGATATGTTTTTAAGTCTTGAAAGATGGAAAAGCAGCGAAGAAATCTTCAGAAAGTGCTTCATTTATACAAGATGCCGAGAAATCGGTGAAAGAGAAGCTATGCTTTCTGCAAAGGAAAAGTTCGAAAAAAACTACGGTGCCGAGGTTTTACTTTCGCAAGACAGTGAAATTGTTATTTCAAGCACAGATGTAAGGAATGCTATCAGCACAAAAAACTTCAAAACTTGTCAAAATTTATTGACGGACTCGGTTTTAGAGTATATAATAAAGGGTGGATTATATTTTGGCTGAGAATATATTTAATCATATTCCGACAAGCGAAGAAACACTTGAAAAAATCCGCAAAGCTCTCCCCTCTTTTATCAGCGAAAAAAGGCTTATTCACACGCTGAGCGTTGAAAAGGAGGCTTTGAGGCTGTCAGAGGTTTTATTTGAGTATCTCGGTATTTCAAAAAAGTATTTCTCCGATATTTCAGCCTCTGCTCTTTTGCACGACATAACAAAATACTATCCTCTTGAAAAGCAGCTTGAAATATGCAAAGAAAACGGAATTGATGTTGACATGGAATCGATGTCAAATCCCGCCGTTCTTCATTCAAGAACAGGTGCATATATTGCAAGGCAGGAGTTTGGAATCAACGATGTGGTTTTTTCTGCCATATTCTGTCACACAACAGGCAAGGAGGATATGAATATCTTTGACAAAATTATCTTTATTGCCGATTACATTGAAGAAACAAGAACACATATCTCCTGCAAAACAGCAAGAGATTTTCTCCACGGCTCCCTGAGCAAAGAAAACAATAAATTAAAACTTTTGGACAAGACGATAATGATGAGTCTTGATGCAACCCTTTCGTATCTTACCGAAACGGGTTCATATATTGACTCAGAAACCATAAGAGCACGAAACTTTTTGCTGGCAGAGTACGCACTGCAAGGAAGTGTACAGGAGTGAAAATGATGAGTAGCAAAAAATCCAATAACATATCCGAAGAGGCTTTTCTTAAAAACAAGGCAAGAAGAAAATCCGCATCGGAAAAATCCTCTTCAAAAAAGAAAAAGAACAAAAGGAAGTCCCAAAGTCCCGTACTTAAAGGCTTTCTTATTGCGCTCGGTGTACTTGTCGGCATTATTATCCTTGCTGTAATTGTGGCTGCAATTTACTATTTTGCGGTTATCAGCACGGGTGCACCCGACGAGCACAATGAAAACAATGACATATTTATAAACTCTGAGGGAAATGAGGTAAACCGTATTACGGGAACCGACGGAAGCAAGAAATACTTCACCTTCCTTGCAACCGCAACCGACAAGGGCGGTTCGCTTACCGACGTAATTATGGTGGCAAGATTCCACTATGATGACGAAAGCCCCGAAATTTCCATTTTGCAGATTCCACGTGACACATATGTAAGAATCTGCGGAAACAAGCTTCTCTTTACAAGTGACGGATATTTGTCTTCGGATAATTTCCACGGCGAAAGTGCAAATCTTTCCATCAAAATCAATGAGGCCTTCCACAGAGGACGAGGTCTTGCAGAAAAGGCAATTGACAAAATGCTCTCTGAGGTCAGCGGAAAGAGCGACTCTGAAGTCGAAAAAATTCTGAAGAAAAAAGAGTATCTCTTTATACAAGCCGATGCAAAAAAGGTAAAGAACTATGCAAAGGAAACAAATGATGCGGAGAAGGATAAGATTTACAGAAACATCCTCAAGGATTTCGGTATAACATATCTCCAGAACCTGATTTATTACAACTACGGTATTCCGACAGACTACTCTGCTCAGGTCAACATCAACGGCTTCAGAGGTGTAGTTAACGCCATAGGCGGTGTAGACCTAAATGTTCCTACGAGAATGTATTATGTTGACATGTATCAGGATCTTTACATTGACCTTTACCCCGGTCAGCAGCACCTCAACGGAGACAAAGCCGAACAGTTTGTAAGATTCAGAGGATATCCCGGCGGTGACGTTGCAAGACTTGATGCGCAAAAATTGTTTATCAATGCTTTTCTTGACAAGGTATTGTCCTTCTCAACCGTAACAAAGATTGACGACATTATAACCGAAATTCAGAAAAACCTCTACACGGATATTTCATTCAACAATCTTTTGAAATTTGCCAACAAGCTTCTCAATATGGACATCAAAAACGGCGTTCATATGTATACTCTTCCCGGCACGGGCGAGTACATCGGTCCCGTTTCGTATTTTGTTGCAAACAAGGCTGAGACAATCAAGCTTGTTAACGACGAATTCAACGTATTTGATTCTCCGCTTATCAACGAAGACTTCAAGATGCTTGATGCCGAGGAAATCTACCGTCCTGCTTCTGTTGTTACAAGCACTCTCTCAAAGACTGATAACAGCAGTTACAAGAATAACGAAAACAGCGAAGCAACCGACACGGAAGTAAGCACAGACGATAATACAGAGAATAATGAAACAGCAGGCTCTGAAGTCGAAAACACAGAAACAGGTGGTTTTGAAATCGAAAATGCCGAGGATGAAGGCAGTGCTAACGATGCTTCGGGTGAAAAAAACACCGTGAATGATTTACCGGTTTACGACAATTCCGAGGATAATAATATCGGTAACACAACACAAGCCGACGGTGATTCCGATGCCTCTCTTCCTGTCGAAGACAGCAATTCAGAGGATGACCCCGTTCAGGCTCCGGAGGATACTTCAAATTCAGCCGGAGAAGCTGATGCTCCGTCTGAGCCCTCCAACGAAACAACAACCAAGCCCGCAGACGAAGCTGCATTGGGCGAAACCGTTGATGAAAACTATCAGCTGCTATTGGATATGGCTGCATAGAAAATGAAAGGAAAGATACAATGAGTATACTTCACAATGAAGAAAAAGCAAAAGAAATTGCTCTTTTGGCTGCTAAGGCATTGGACGAAAAGAAAGCAAGAGATATTAAGATTATATACGTCAACAAGCAGACAATAATTGCCGACTACTTTGTTATTGCGGCGGGTACAAGCCGTACACAGGTAAATGCACTTGCAGATGAGGTTGAATACAAGCTTGGTCTTGAGGGTATACAGCCTTCAAAGATTGAAGGCAGAGGTCAGGGCACCTGGGTACTTCTTGACTACGACAGCGTTCTTGTTCACGTATTCAATCCTCAGTCAAGAGAATTTTACAACTTAGAAAAGCTTTGGGCTGACGGCGAAGAAATCCCCTTTGAAATGACAGAGGACTAAAAAAGATCATAAAATATTATTTATATAAAAGGACTGTTTAAGATGAAGTACGATTTTAAATCCATTGAAGGCAAATGGCAAAAGCAGTGGGAAGAAAAGGGTGCTTTCCACGCAAAGAACGACTATACCCTCCCCAAATTCTATGCTCTTGTTGAATTCCCCTATCCTTCCGGTCAGGGTCTTCACGTAGGACATCCCCGTTCTTACACAGCGCTTGACACAGTATCAAGAAAGAAAAGAATGCAGGGCTTTAATGTTCTCTACCCTATGGGTTGGGATGCTTTCGGTCTTCCCACCGAAAACTTTGCAATTAAGAACAAGATTCACCCTAAGCTTGTTACTGAAAAGAATGTGGCGCGCTTCAAGAGCCAGCTTATGTCTTTAGGTCTTTCCTTTGACTGGTCAAGAGAAATCAATACAACCGACGAAGGATATTACAAGTGGACTCAGTGGATTTTCCTCCAGCTCTTCAAGAAGGGGCTTGCATACAAGTCCAAGATGGCTGTAAACTGGTGTACAAGCTGTAAGTGCGTACTTGCAAACGAAGAAGTAGTAAACGGCGTTTGCGAAAGATGCGGCAG
>CAZTNR010000029.1:0-21612 GCA_964614955.1 uncultured Oscillospiraceae bacterium
ATCAGGGCCTTATAGGCCTGAGCAAACCACCGGCTTAGCCGGTGGTTATGATTACGTAAAAAAGAGCCTCGGGCAGAGGCTCTTTTTTTGCTTTTAATATATCTTACCGTAAGTTACAAGGAAGTTGTTAAGGTCAGACAACGCCCTTGACTCCATAGATGCATAGTAGGAAGCAAAGTCGGGATTTGACTTATGAGCAAGGTCATAACCTGTGGACTGAAGTGCACCGCCCGAAAGGTAACCCAAATCATATGTGAGAGAATTCTTGATAATATCTATCATTTCTTCCGATTCGGCATCTCTTGAGAACTTGGTCTTAAGTGACACATCATAGAACGCAGGAATAACATCACGGCTGCCGAGAGCGCACAGGGCCTCAACAATCTTACCTGTTTTATTATAGTCTTCAACGGTAATAGGCATTACAAGAAGGCTGGAGCCGCCGCCGATAAGAGAAGCATAATTATCCGTCTTGTCGAATTTCGGGAACGGAACAATACCAAACTCGGCAGACATATCACGAAGACCCTTTGCATCGCCGAGGCTCTTATCTGCAAACATTGCTCTGCCGTCACGGAAAAGGTCGGATGAAGGCATTCTTGTCTGATCAAGACGCATAAATACGTCTTCGGAATTGGTAAGGTTGAAGTACTCAGAGAATACCTTTACTGTTTTTGCGGAATTGAGCGTGAGAACGGGAATACCCTTTGCATCCTTGGTATAAATTCTTGTACCGCCTGAGTACATAACCGAGAAAGGACCGAACCAGTCTATTGCGTAATAGCCGTACTGGTCATTCTTTTCGTTCATAAGACCGTCACCGTTGAGGTCTTTGGCACCCAGTTTTACGTATTTTGCAAACACGTCGAATGTCCATTCACCGTTCTTTACAAGGGCATAGGGGTAGTCAAGACCAAGCTCGTCGAAAATATCCTTGTTGAAGAAAATAGTATATGCATAGTAAAGACGCTTCGTGGATATATCGCCGTCAAGAACGTAAAGATGGTTATTTACGCTGCAGGAATTGATAATATCCTGTGCCCACCATTCCTTTGTCGGGTCTATGGTACTTACCTCGTGGAAGTTTACAACAGAGTTCTGAAGGGCATATGTAAATGCTGTTCTTGCGTGGGGAAGAATGATATCGTATTCATCGTCGCCCGCAAGGATGTTGTTAAGGGCATCTGCGGAAGAGTCTGTGCTTGATTCGATTGCACGGATATCAATATTAAAAAGAGCTTTTACCGTTTCATTTCTTCTGTAAACGGCATCGCTTATGATATCGCCCGTTTCTTCCTCCACATATTGGTCGCTGACCCAGGATTCACCGGGACGTGTAAGAATTCTGAACTCATAGCCGTTCATATCTTCGATTTCAATGTGACTGAGAAAGCTTGCATCGTTTCCAGAAAGGTCAAATTCTGTTCTTTCGTATTCTGTTTCATTGTTGCAGGCTGTAAGAAGAATGAGGCTCAGAATAAGGATTGAAAGTAATATATTCTTTAATTTCAAGGCAATACCTCCTTTTGTTCCTATATTATAACCTAAAAGTCTGTATTTGTCTACCGAAACATACCAAATAATTAAAAAAATGGAAAAGAGCCAATAAAATAACAAAAAAGCCGTCCTTCATAAGGAGAACGGCTGAGCTTTTAAGTAATTAACCGAGCTTTGCGTAAGAAACAAGGAAGTTGTCAAGGTCTGAAAGCGCCTTGGATTCGTTTGCTGCATAGAATGAAGCGAAGTCGGGGTTGGACTGACTTGCAAGATGCGCACCTGTTGAATCAAATGCACCGCCCGAGATGTAACCGAGGTCGTAAATGATGGATTCCTTAATGATATCGATCATAGCTTCGGATTCATAGTCTCTTGCGAACTTTGTCTTAAGGGATACATCGTAGAATGCGGGGATAACGTCTCTGTTACCTACAGCACAGAGTGCTTCGATAATCTTACCGGTTCTTTCGTAATCGGAAACTGTAATAGGCATACAGAGAAGGCTGGCGTGACCGTTTACAACCGTGTTGTACTTGTCATCCTTAGTGAACTTAGGCCAGGGGAGAATACCGAATTCGTCGTTCATACTTCTCATTGTCTTGGCACCGCCAAGGTCATTGTCGGCAAACATTGCTCTTCCTGCTGTAAACAAATCTTCGGGCGCAGGTCTTGAGGGGGTAAGCTGCATAAATACGTCTTCGGAATTTGCCAGTGAGAAGAACTTTGAGAAGATTTCAACAGTCTTTGAAGAGTTGATGGAGAGGGTAGGAATACCCTTTGTATTCTTGGAGTAGATTCTCTGTCCGCCTGAATAAAGAACCTGGATAGGACCGAACCACTCTCTTGTATAGTAGCCGTACTGGTCGTCTTCAACTTTGATAAGACCGTCACCGTTGAGATCCTTTGAGCCCTGCTTTACGAGCTTTGAGAATGCATCGAAGGTCCATTCGCCGTCGATTGCCATCTGATAAGGATAGTCAAGACCGAGCTCGTCAAAGATTCTCTTGTTGAAGTACATAGCAAATGCATAGTAAAGTCTGTGAGTGGAAATATCACCATCGAGAACGTAAAGGTGATTGTTTACGTTGCAGGAATCGATAATATCCTTTGCCCACCATTCTTTTGTCATATCAATTGTAGATACTTCATTGAAGTTGACAAGTGTGTTCTGAATCGCATAGGAAAAAGCAATTCTTGAGTGGGGCAGAAGGATGTCAAACTGGTCGTCACCCGCAAGGATTGTGTTGACGGCGTCGTCAGCTGTGTTGGAAGAACTTTCAACAGAAGAAATTTCAATATTGAAAAGACTCTTTACAGTTTCGTTTCTTCTGTAGACTGCATCGTTGATGATGTCGCCCGTTTCTTCTTCGACATACTGAGCGTCAACCATACCTTTACGGTTGAGAATTCTGAATTCGTAGCCGTCCATATCTTCAATTTCGATATGGTCAAGGAAGCTCATATCGGCTCCGGAAATGATACCGCCCTTTTTGTCTTCTTTGTCGTCCTTGTCGCAGGCAACCATAAATACTGTTGCAAATACTGCAAGAAGAATCAAAGCAAAATTTTTGAGTTTCAAAGCATACAACTCCTTATAATTTATTGTTGGGTATATTATACACCTAAAATTTGGTGTTGTCTATGTTTTTTTTGTAACAATTAGTGGTATTTATAAACAAAAACCGCCCATAAGGACGGTTTTGTAAGAATTAATATATTTTACCGTAGGAAGCAAGGAAATTATTAAGGTCGGAAAGTGCCTTGGATTCATTTCTTGCATAGTAGGACGCAAAGTCGGGATTGGACTGTTCCGCAAGGGTAGTGCCTGCCGACTGGAATGTACCGCCTGAAATGTAACCTATGTCGTAAATGAGCGAGTCTCTGATAATATCAATCATTTTTTCCGATTCATAGTCTCTTGCGAACTTTGTCTTGAGTGATACATCGTAGAAAGCAGGAATAACATCCCTGTTGCCGAATGCGCAAAGAGCCTCGATAATCTTTCCGCTTCTGTCGTAGTCCGAAACGGTAATCGGCATTACAACAAGACTTGCGTGACCGTTTATAACGGTGTTATATTTGTCGTCCTTTGTAAACTTGGGCCAGGGAACGATACCGAATTCATCGTTCATACTTCTCATTGTTTTGGCACTTCCGAGATCCTTGTCCGCAAACATTGCTCTGCCCGACGTGAAGGGGTCTTCCTTTGGTGCTTCGGCAGCACTTACCAAAAGTACGTCTTCTGTATTGCAAAGCGAAAAAAACTTCGAGAATATTTCAACGGTTTTCGTGGAGTTGAGAGAAAGCGTGGGTGTGCCTTTGGCATTTTTTGAGTATATTCTCTGACCACCCGAATAGAGCACCTGAATGGGACCGAAGGCGTGCCAGGAATAATATCCGTACTGGTCATCCTCGGGCTTCATAAGACCGTCACCGTTGATATCCTTTGAGCCCTGCTTTACAAGCTTTGAGAATTCATCAAAGGTCCAGGTGCCGTCAAGAGCCATCTGATAAGGATAGTCAAGACCGAGCTCGTCAAAAATTCTCTTGTTGAAGTACATAGCAAAGGCATAATGGAGTCTGTGGGTCGAAATATCACCGTCAAGAACATAAAGATAGTCGTTTATGTTTGCAGAATCCACGATGTCTCTGGACCACCACTCTTTGCTTGTGTCAATCGTTTTTACTTCGTTGAAGTTCACAAGGGCATTCTGTACGGCATAGGAGAAGGCCGATCTTGAGTGGGGAAGGATAATGTCGTATTGGTCATCGCCCGCAAGGATTGTATTGATTGCATCGTCAGCCTTCGATTGAGAGCTTTCAATTGCCGTGATTTCTATATTGAAAAGGTTTTTTACAGTTTCATTTCTTCTGTAAACGGCATCGTTGATGATGTCACCCGTTTCTTCTTCGGCATACTGGTTGTCTATCATATTTGTTCCGGGTCTGCAGAACATTCTGAAATTGTAGCCTTCCATATCTTCAATTTCAATATGGTCTATAAAACTGAGGTCTGTATCCTCCATTACCCAATCACTGCCCGAGGATTTATTATTTTCCTTACAGGAAACGGTTGCTGTTATTATTGCTGCAAAAGCAAAAAGCAGACAGATAAGTTTTTTGATGTTCACTTGGCAAATCTCCTTTTTAAATAATTAACTATCATTATAGACGTTAAATGTTAAAAAATATATGTTTTGCACCCCAAAAAAACAGAAACCGCAAAAACGCGGTTTCTGTATACGGTTGATTAATAAATTTTGCCGTAAGAAGCAAGGAAGTTGCTAAGATCCGAGAGGGCTCTCGATTCGTTGCTTGCGTAGAATGAAGCAAAATCGGGATTGGTAAATGATGCAAGAGCTTCGCCCACACCCTGAAATACGCCTCCGGAAACATATCCGAGGTCGTAAATGAGGGATTCGCGGATAATATCAATCATCTTCTCGGATTCGTAGTCTCTTGAGAACTTGGTCTTAAGAGATACATCGTAGAATGCGGGAATTACGTCTCTGTTACCTACAGCACAAAGGGCTTCTATAATCTTGCCGCTTCTGTCATAGTCCGAAACGGTTATCGGCATTACAACAAGACTTGCGTGACCGTTGATAACAGTCTTGTAGTCATCGTCCTTAGTAAACTTGGGCCAGGGGAGAATACCGAAGTCGTCATTCATACTTCTCATAGACTTCGCACTGCCAAGACCCTTGTCCGCAAACATTGAACGTCCTGCGGTAAACAGGTCTTCCTTGACCGAAACCGACGAGGGCTTGAGGTAAACATCCTCCGAATTACAAAGGGAAAAGAACTTTGAGAATATCTCAACTGTTTTACTTGAATTAAGTGTGAGGGCAGGAACTCCCTTGGAGTCCTTTGCATAAATTCTCTGACCGCCGGAGTAGAGAACCTCAATAGGACCGAATGTCGGCCAGGTATAATAACCGTACTGGTCCTTTTCGGGATTCATAAGACCGTCACCGTTGAGATCCTTTGAGCCCTGCTTTACAAACTTTGAGAAGGCATCAAAGGTCCATTCTCCGTCAAGGGCGAGCTGATAAGGATAGTCAAGACCAAGCTCGTCAAAGATTCTCTTGTTGAAGTACATAGCAAAGGCATATTCAAGTCTGTGAGTCTGGATATCTCCGTCGAGCACGTAAAGATGTCCGTTTACGTTACAGGAGTCTACAATGTCCCTTGACCACCATTCCTTGGAAAGGTCTATTGTCTTAACTTCGTTGAAGTTTACAAGCGCACTCTGAATTGCGTATGAAAAAGCCGACCTTGAATGGGGGAAAATTATGTCGAACTGGTCGTCGCCTGCAAGAATTGTATTCAGAGCATCCGCTGCCTTGTTGTCGGAGCTCTGGGTTGCGGTGATGTCGATGTTGAAAAGAGCCTTTACCGTTTCATTTCTTCTGTAAACGGCATCGTTGATGATGTCGCCTGTTTCTTCCTCAATGTACTGGTCGTCAATCATACCCGAACCGGGTCTGTGAAGGATTCTGAAGTTGTAGCCGTCCATATCCTCCACTTCAATGTGGTCGAGGAAGCTCATATCGGCACCTTCAAGGTTCCAGTCCTTATTCTTGGTGTCTTTTTTGTCGTCGCAGGAAACAGTCATAATTGCGGCACTTGCCAATGCGATAAGTACACAAGCGATTCTTTTAAGATTCAAGTCGGTCACTCCTTTTCCAATATTCACTTTTGTAATTATATAACAAAAAAACAAAAAAGTCTATACCTTTTTCGAAAATTAAATAAAAAACCGCCCGAAGGCGGTTTAAGTAAATTTCAGATTAACCCAATTTTCCGTAGGAAGAAAGGAAGTTTTCAAGGTCGGAAAGTGCCTTGGATTCGTTTGCCGCGTAGAATGAAGCAAAGTCGGGGTTGGACTGGCGGGAAAGCAGACAGCCTGTAGATTCAAAAGCACCGCCGGAAACATATCCGAGGTCATAGATGATGGATTCCTTGATGATGTCAATCATATCTTCCGACTCATAGTCTCTCGAGAACTTTGTCTTAAGGGATACGTCGTAGAATGCAGGGATTACATCACGGCTGCCGATTGCGCAAAGAGCCTCAATAATCTTGCCTGTTCTTTCATAGTCGGATACGGTAATTGGCATACAGAGAAGACTTGCGTGTCCGTTTACAACGGTTGAATACTTGTCGTCCTTTGTAAACTTAGGCCAGGGAAGAATACCGAATTCATCATTCATACTTCTGAAGGATTTTGCAGTACCGAGACCTCTGTCTGCGAACATTGCACGTCCTTCGGGGAAAAGGTCTCCGTCAGCCATTCTTATCTGGTCAAGCTGAAGGAATACGTCTTCGGAGTTTCCGAGCTGGAAGAACTTTGAATAGATTTCAACTGTCTTTGCAGAATTGAGTGAGAGATAGGGGATGCCTTTGGCATTCTTTGAGTAGATTCTCTGACCGCCGGTGTAGAGCACTTGGATAGGACCGTACCAGTCTCTTGTGTAATAGCCGTACTGGTCGTCGTCAACCTTGATAAGACCGTCGCCGTTGAGGTCCTTTGAACCCTGCTTTACAAGCTTTGAAAATTCATCAAAGGTCCATTCGCCGTTGAGTGCCATCTGATAAGGGTAGTCAAGACCGAGTTCATCAAAGATTCTCTTGTTGAAGTACATAGCAAACGCGTATTCAAGTCTGTGTGTCTGGATATCGCCGTCGAGAACATAAAGATGGTTGTTTACGTCGCAGGAGTCAATAATGTCCTTTGCCCACCATTCCTTGGTAAGATCAATTGTGGGAACCTCTTTGAAGTTGACGAGTGTGTTCTGAATTGCATATGAAAAAGCCATTCTTGAGTGAGGGAAAATTATGTCAAACTGGTCGTCACCCGCAAGAATTGTGTTGATGGCATCGTCAGCTGTGCTTGAAGAACTTTCGATAGAAGAAATTTCAATATTGAAAAGATTCTTTACCGTTTCGTTTCTTCTGTAAACGGCATCGTTGATGATGTCACCCGTTTCTTCTTCGACATACTGATTTGTTGTCATTCCCTTACGTGTATAGATTCTGAAATTGTAGCCTTCCATATCTTCAATTTCAACGTGGTCGAGATAACTCATATCCGAGTCTGAAAAATCGAAATTGTCGTTTTTCTTTTTCTCATCCTTACAGCTTGCTAAAGCAAAAACAGATACAAGAACGAGAAGCATTGCTGCTATACGTTTCATAATAACCTCCAAAAAAGCAAAATTATGCGAGCAAGGTAAACACTTACTCATTTTTATTATTTTATCATATTTTTTACCAAATGTCAATAGAGCAGATTTTGCGGCACGTGCGCCTGAAGCAAGCAGAAAAACAGCCGCCCGAAGGCGGCTGTGAAAAATGTAAGCGGATTTTATTTGCCGTAGCTTTCAATAAAGTTCTCTAAGTCTGAAAGTGCCTTTGATTCATTTGATGCATAATAGGAAGCAAAGTCGGGATTGCTCATACCTGCGAGTGTGTGACCTAAAGACTGGAATGTACCGCCGGAAGCATAACCGAGGTCGTAGATAATAGCATCCTTGACAAGGTCAATCATATCCTCGGATTCATAGTCTCTTGCAAACTTTGTTTTAAGGGATACGTCGTAGAATGCAGGGATTACGTCTCTGTTACCGACTGCACAAAGAGCCTCGATAATCTTACCGGACATTTCGTAGTCGTTTACTGTGATAGGCATTACCATAAGGCTTGCGTGACCGTTAACAATGGTTGCATATTTATCCTGAAGAGTGAACTTGGGCCAGGGGAGAATACCGAATTCATCGTTCATACTTCTCATACTCTTTGCGTAACCGAGACCCATATCTGCGAACATTGCACGACCGTCCTGGAAGAGACTGCCGGCAGGGTCGCCTTCGCTCTTCTGCTGAACATAGAGACGAACGTCGTCAGATCTTGTGAGTGCAAAATACTTGGAGAAGATTTCAACCGTCTTTGTGGAGTTAAGTGTAAGCTTGGGGACACCGCGGGGATCGTTTGTGTAAATTCTCTGACCGCCGGAGTAGAGGACGTTGATAGGTCCGTACCAGTTCCAAGTGTAGTAGCCGAACTGGTCGTCCTCGGGCTTGAGGATACCGTCACCGTTAAGGTCCTTTGAACCCTGCTTTACAAGTCTTGAGAATTCGTCGAAGGTCCAGTTTCCGTCAATTGCTGTCTGATAAGGATAGTCAAGACCGAGCTCATCAAAGATTCTCTTGTTGAAGAACATACAGAACGCATACTGAAGTCTGTGGGTCGAAATATCGCCGTCAAGAACGTAAAGATGATTGTTTACGCTGCAGGACTCAACGATATCCTGAGACCACCATTCCTTTGTAAGGTCGATTGTGCTTACTGATTTGAAGTCAACAACCGCGTTCTGAATTGCATAGGAAAAAGCAGATCTTGTGTGGGGGAATATAATGTCGTACTGGTCATCGCCCGCAAGAATTGTGTTGAGCGCATCGTCCGCAGAGCTTGATGAGCTTTCAATTGCAGTAATGTCAATGTTGAAGAGGTTCTTTACGGTTTCGTTTCTTCTGTAAACGGCATCGTTGATGATGTCACCTGTTTCTTCTTCAATAAACTGGTCTTTAATCATTCCCGAACGAGTGAGAATTCTGAAATTGTAACCGCCCATATCCTCAATATCAATGTGACTGAGGAAGCTTAAGTCAGCTTCACTGACAATACCGCTGTTTGTTTCCTTTTCTTCATCCTTGCCGCAGGAAACGAAAATAAGTACGGTAAGTGCTGCGAGGATAATGCAGAATAATCTTTTTAAAGTCAAAATCAACAACTCCAATCTTTAATTGCTTTAAGAAGAGTATATCACAGACTTTTTAATCAGTCAATGAAAAAAGCAAAAAAATATGTGTTTTTTTACAAATAGTGCATAAAAAAGGACATCGGAAAAACCGATGTCCGTAAGAGCTTATATGGAGATTCTTTCAGCAAGATTGTAAAGACGAACAAGATAATCCTTCTTCGAAGCGGCTCTTTCCAGCATTTCTGCTCTGAGAGTGGGTTCAATAGCATTGATTTCCTCTTCGGTAGCCTTGCCCTTTACAATTCTGTCAAAGGTGAATGCATATTCCATTTCCGAAATATGGATGTTTCCTCTTGTGTAGCAAACAACCTCATTGTATCTGCCTGCAAGTAACTGTTCAACGGCACGGTAGCCCATTCTCGTTGCAATTACTCTGTCGGTACAGCTGGGCGAGCCGCCTCTCTGTACGTGGGCAAGAACAGCAAGTCTTGTTTCAATGCCTGTCTTTTCTTCGATTTCCTTTGTGAGCTCTGCGGAAAATCCCTTGCCCATACCTTCGGAAACCATAACAATAAAGTTTCTCTTGCCGTTGTGGGAAAGATTTATGAGATTCTTTATAAGCTTTTCCTTGTCAAATTCTATTTCGGGAATTGCAATACCCGTTGCACCTATAGCGATACCGCATTCGACGGGGATGTAGCCGGCGTGTCTTCCCATTACTTCAACGACGTTGCATCTTGCGTGGGATTCACAGGTGTCTCTGAGTCTGTCAACCATTTCGATAACCGTGTTCTTCGCAGTGTCGTAACCGATAGTGTAGTCGGTTGCGGAAATGTCGTTGTCGATTGTACAGGGAATGCCTATACAGGGAATGCCGTTTCTGGAAAGGTCGGTTGCACCTCTGAATGTACCGTCGCCGCCGAGGGTGACAATACCGTCAATGCCGTTCTTCCTACTGTTCTCAACAGCAAGGTCAATACCCTCCTGAGTCTTGAACTTGTCGCATCTGTCGGAATAGAGCATAGTGCCGCCGTGATTCAATATATTGGATACATCTCTTTCACATAGAAGCTTCATATCGTTTTCAATAAGTCCCTTGTAGCCGCAGTAAATGCCCATAACCTCAATACCCTTTGAGATTGCACTTCTGACTACGCTTCTTATAGCAGCGTTCATACCGGGAGCATCGCCGCCGGATGTAAGAACACCGATTCTTCTGAATTCTTTTGCCATTTTATTTTACCTCGGAATTCTGTAGTGATGATGCTTTATGGCAGTTCGGTTAAAGAATTAACAGAAACAACCTTTTTTATTATAGTGTTATTTTTACCCTAATCTGTAAACACATTGCAAAATAACTGTTACAATTTAGACGAGGGATGTTATTTTGTAACCTGCTCTTGACAAAAACATAAATAGTTAATATAATGAGGTCGTGATGTTTTTATGAAAAGGAGGATACAGCTTATGAAAACATTTATGATTAAACTCAATACACTTGAGGAAGTAAGAAAATTTGTAAACACAGTAACTGCATTTGACGGTGACATTGACTTGAAATCAGGAAGATATACAGTTGATGCAAAGTCAATTATGGGTATTTTCAGCCTTGACCTGTTGAATCCCGTTGAAATGACAATTTACTGCGATAATTGCGATGCAATCGTAGAAAAACTCAAGGATTATATCGTTGGATAAATTCTGTTTTTCTGTCGGAAAAATCAAGCAAACGACGCCGTCTGTTACAGGACGGTGTTTTTTGTCTTCATAATACAAATTTAATAAAATATCTATTTACTTTTACACTTTAAGTTGTTATAATATTAAAATCACCTATTATGTGCAAAAATATAAGAAGGAATGTGTCTGCCTGCAGACAAAAGGTAAGAGTAAATGAATGAAAAACTTAAAAGTCCCAGAGTCAATAATCTTTTTCGTGCAATTCTTTCGCTCGAAACAATAGAGGAGTGCTATGACCTTTTTGAGGATTTGTGCACAGCCTCCGAAATAAATGAAATGGCAAAGAGAGTGGCGGCGGCGCATATGCTTTCAGAAGGCAAGAAGTATACCGAGATTGCCGACGAAACAGGTCTTTCCACTGCAACAATTTCAAGAGTCAACAGATGTCTCAAATACGGCAGTGACGGTTATACAAGAGCCCTCTCAAAAATAGAATATGAAGAATAAAGGCTACGGACAGTATCTGTCGGAGGTTTATGACAGACTGAACTCGGACGTTGACCCGAAGGAGTGGGCAGATTTTTGCGAGGCTTGCTTCGAAAGATATGCAGAATGTGAAGTAAAGCACGTGTGCGAAATTGCCTGCGGCACGGGAAGCGTATCGATAGAGCTTGAAAAAAGAGGATATAAAATGACAAGCAGCGACCTTTCTGAGGATATGCTGTCTATTGCCGACAACAAGGCCTTTGAAGCAGGCTGCAGAAATGTTGTTTTTGCAAAGCAGGATATGTGCTCTTTTACGGCTTCCAATAAGGCGGGTGCGGTAATATGTCTTCTTGACAGCGTAAACTGCCTGCTTTCACCCAAGAGTGTCAAGGAATGCTTCGGTAGTGCATATGATATCCTTGTTGACGGCGGCGTTTTTGTGTTTGATGTCAATTCAAGGTATAAGTTTGAAAACATCTATTCCGATAACGCGTATGTTCTCGAGGATGAGGGTGTACTCTGCGCCTGGCAGAATTTTTATGACGGGGAAAAGAAGCTCTGCGACTTCTACCTTTCATTTTTTATCGAAAACGACGACGGCACATATTCAAGACACGATGAAGAAAACAGGGAAAGAATGTATACCGAAAAGAATATACGTGCCTATCTTAAGGAAGCGGGATTTTCTGATGTTCACGTCTTCGGCGGCTTGGACTTTTCTCACGCAGACGAAAATAAGGATGACAGACTGCATTTTATAGCACTGCGCGAAAAAAAGAATTAAGAATTGAGGATGAAAAGCTGTCGGTTTTCTTCGTTTTTAAAAATCAGGTTTCGTAGGCGAAAAAAAGCTCGGCAATGAAACTTTTGAAGATTTTGCTTTGCAAAATCAACAGTAATTCTGCATTTTTAATTCTGAATTCTCAATTTAAACATAAAAGGAATTGAAATATATGCTCGATAACACAATAACCCGTGCTATGACCACCTGCGGCTCGGCACGAATAATAATAGTAAACTCCAAGGCAATGGTAAATGATGCAATCAGAATCCATAACCTTTCACCCACGGCTGCGGCAGCTCTCGGCAGAACCCTTACTGCCACAAGTATGGCGGGAATTATGCTCAAGGACAGAGACGATACAGTAACGGTATCCTTTAACGGAGACGGTGTATGCGGCAAGGTTCTTGCAGTTGCCGATTATTACGGAAACGTAAAGGGTTTTGTGCAGAATCCTCAGGCTGATTTACCGCTCAATTCAAGAGGCAAGCTTGACGTTGCGGGGGCAGTCGGCAAGGGAACGATGAGTATTGTCAAGGATATGGGAAGCGGCGAGCCCTTTGTCGGACTTGTTCCCATAGTTTCGGGCGAAATTGCCGAAGACTTTACTAATTACTATGCCACAAGCGAGCAGACGCCCACTGTCTGTGCTCTCGGCGTCCTTATGGGCAACGATTACAAATGCCGTGCAGCAGGCGGCTTTATGATTCAGCTTCTTCCGGGTACAGATGATAAGTTTATCGACAGACTCGAAGCAAGACTTCCTCTTATTCCGCCCGTATCCCATATGTTTTCTTCGGGTAAGACAAACGAAGAATACCTTAAAGAAATTCTCGGCGATATCGAATTTGACATTTTTGACGAAGCGGATGTTTCATACTTCTGCGAATGTAATAAAGAAAAGGTTGAAAGAGCAATACTTTCGGTAGGAAAAGAAGAAATTGAGGATATGATAAATGAAGGAAAAGATGTTGAAGTATCCTGTCAGTTCTGCGATAAAATTTATACCTTTACACCCGATGATTTAAAAAAGCTTATGAAAGGCTGAACTATGGCAACTCCTAAAATAACAGAAAACACGGCCGATATTAAAAATCAGGAAAAATATACTTTGCGTGTCCGAGAAATACTAAAGAACGGAGATAAAACGCCGAAGTATTATATTACAACCTTCGGCTGTCAGCAGAATGAGGCTGACAGTGAGAGACTTGCGGGAACTGCAGAGAATCTCGGCTACGAAAAGGCTGAAAGTATGGAGGAGGCTGACCTTATCATCTTCAATACCTGTGCCGTTCGTGAACACGCCGAGCTTCGTGCCCTTTCAAAAACAGGGCAGCTAAAGCACTTGAAGGATAAGAATAAAAAGCTTCTTATCGGTCTTTTGGGGTGTATGGTAAGTCAGACATCAAGGGTGGAGGATATAAAGCATAAATACCCTTATGTTGATTTTGTGGCAGGCACCAATATGCTGCACAGACTTCCCGAAATTCTCTGCGACGTTATGGAAAACGACAGAAGAAGATACTATGTTGACGAGCTTGACTATTCCATAGTCGAGGGCGTTCCTGTTGCAAGAGTAAATGATATAAAGGCATATGTTTCGGTAATGTACGGTTGTAATAACTTCTGTACCTACTGTATAGTGCCTTATGTCAGGGGCAGGGAAAGAAGCCGTAAAAAAGAGGATATACTCTCAGAGGTAAGAGAGCTTGTGAAAAACGGATATAAGGAAATCACGCTTCTCGGACAGAATGTAAACTCCTACGGTAAAACTCTGGACGAAAAATGCGATTTTGCACTTCTTGTCGAGGAAATCTGTAAAATCGACGGTGATTTTACTCTTCGCTTTATGACAAGCCACCCGAAGGATGTGTCCGACAGGCTTATAGAGGTTATAAAGAATAATCCCAAGATTGAGCGTCATTTCCACCTTCCCGTGCAGTCCGGCTCGACGAGAATTCTTAAGGAAATGAACAGAAAATATACTCGTGAAGGGTATCTTGAAACCGTAAAAAAGCTTCGGGAAGCCGTTCCGGATATAATCCTTACTACCGACATTATCGTCGGCTTTCCCGGTGAAACAGCCGAGGACTTTGAGGACACACTCACTCTTATAAAAGAGGTGAAATACGATTCTGTATTTTCCTTTATCTATTCTCAGCGACCCGGTACACCGGCAAGCGAAATGGAGGACTTTACCTCCGATGAGGAAAAGACTGAGCGTATGTCACGCCTTCTCAGTCTTCACAGAGAAAATATTACGGCAATAAATGCCTCCTATGTCGGCAAAACAGTACGTGTTCTATGCGAACAGACCGAAGACGAAAACGGCTTTTTCGGCGGACGTACATCGGGCTTCAAGCTCGTAAAATTCACAAGCGAGAATAAGGACATTTACGGTAAATACGTGGATGTGAAAATAGATGCCTTCGGAGAATCACTTCTGCGGGGCAAGACGGTTTAATTAAAAAACGGGTCGATGCGGGCTTCGCCCTTACTTCCAATAAACAGAGCAGTGAAAACGAAAGGAAAAACAAAATGATAGAAATGATGAATCTTGCAAGAGCACTCGGCGAAAAGCTCGCCGAAAGCACACAGTATAAGACATTTTGCGAAACAAGAGATGCTTGTAAAGCAAATGCCGCACTCAAGGCAAAGCTTGACGAATTCAACGTACAGAAGAAGATTTACGATATCGAAAGCGCCAAGGGTGATGAAAACGATATGCAGCTTCTTGATGCGGTTTCTGCAAGAATGGAAGCACTCTATTCCGAAATCACAAACCACCCCGAAATGAAGGCATATAATACTGCAGAAGAAAACCTCAACATTCTTCTCAATGCCATCAATATGACAATCACCTCCTATATCAGCCCCGAAAACTTAACAAGCGAAAAACAGTATGATGATTTTGAAGACGGTGTTGAAGGCGGTGCTGACAGCGGCTGCACTCATAACTGTGCTACCTGCAAAGGCTGCCATTAGCAGCCTTTGCAAATGAGGAATTCGGAATGCGGAGTGCGGAATGGCTTTAGATTTGGCGCCGAGCAAGGTTTCTCTTTGAATAAAAAAATCGGATTGAACACAGAAAATGTGTTTGTGCAGAATAATATGTGTATGATAAATCACTCCGCACTTCGCACTCCGCATTGGGCATTTTTATAAGAAATGCCAAAGATTTACAGAAAAGGACGGGTCAAAAATGCCCTATACTCCTATGATGCTTCAATACCTTGAAGTGAAGGAAAAGTATCAAAACGAAATACTCTTTTACCGTCTCGGCGACTTTTATGAGATGTTCTTTGACGATGCAAAGGTTGTGTCAAGGGAGCTTGAACTGACCCTTACGGGTAAAAGCTGCGGTATGGAGGAAAGAGCACCTATGTGCGGCGTTCCGTACCACAGTGCCGAAACGTATATAGCACGACTTGTCAAAAAAGGCTATACGGTGGTTGTGTGCGAGCAGGCAGAAGACCCCGCTACGGCTAAGGGACTTGTTCGCCGCGAGGTGTCAAGAATAATCACACCGGGTACCGTAACGGAGAGCACTATGCTGACTGAGGGTAAGAATAATTACCTTTGTTCTATGTATATTAGAGGCACCTCCTGCGGTCTTTGCTTCTGCGATGTTTCAACGGCAAAGATTTTCGTAACTCAGATCAATGACTCGGATATGAATAAGCGCATCATCAATGAGCTTGCCACATATTGCCCCAGCGAAATTATCACAAATGCCGACAGAAGCGGCGTTTCGGAAATCTATTCCTTTATTTCCGAACGACTGGGCTCCGTGTTTAACGACAGAGCTGCATCACTTTACAGAAGCGGTGCGTATACAACCGTCTGCGACCATTTTGGCAGAGACGAGCTTGATAAAGCATTCCTTAATGAAACCTCTCCTGCGGTGGATTCAATTGCAGCGCTTCTTCTGTATATTGCAGATACCCAGAAGGTTGACCTGTCATATCTTAATAAAATCAGCTGCTACGATAACAGCGCATATCTGGGAATTGACGTAAATACAAGACGGAACCTTGAGCTTTGCGAAACAATGAGAACCCGTGAAAAGAAGGGTACACTTCTCTGGGTTCTTGATAAAACAAAGACGGCTATGGGCGCAAGACTGTTAAGAAAATGGATTGAAATGCCCCTTGTCAACTGTAATGAAATTGTAAAGAGACAGAATGCCGTAAAGGAACTTTATTCCGATTTTATTACTAAGGAAGAGCTACAGCACCTGCTGTCTGAAATCGGCGACCTTGAACGTCTTATGACCCGCGTTGTGTACAATACAACAAACGGTAAGGATATGAAGGCAATCGAGCAGTCGATAAATGTGATAAAACCCATTAAAGAGTACATATCAAAGTTCAACAGCGATGAGCTTACGTCGCTTTGCCGGGAGCTTGATACTCTTGACGATATTGCAGAATACATTTCCAATGCCATAAAGGACGACCCGCCGTTTTCTATTCGTGAAGGAGGCTTTATAAAGGAAGGCTTTTCAAAAGAAGCGGATGAGCTTCGTGATATGATGAATGACGGTCACTCCTGGATGGCAAGAATAGAACAGCAGGAAAAGGAACTGACAGGAATCAAAAACTTAAAGGTCGGTTATAACCGCGTGTTCGGTTACTATATTGAGGTTACAAATTCCTTTAAGGATCTTGTTCCGTCAAGCTATGTAAGAAAGCAGACATTGACGGGTGCCGAAAGATATATAACCGAAGAACTAAAGGAAATGGAAACCAAGGTTCTCGGTGCAAAGGAAAGACTTGTTTCCCTTGAATATGAGCTTTTCCAGAGACTTCGCGAGTATGTGGCAGCAAACCTTACGAGGGTACAGAAAACGGCAGTTGCACTTTCAAAGCTTGACGTTTATGTATCTCTTGCGGACGTAGCCAAGAAGAATAACTATACCTGTCCCGAGGTTGATACATCCGATGTTATTGACCTTGTAGACAGCAGACATCCCGTTGTCGAAAAGTTTATGAAGAACGAAATGTTCGTTCCGAATGATGTGCATTTCGATGATAACAGACGCCTTTTGCTTATAACGGGACCAAACATGGCAGGTAAGAGTACATATATGCGCCAGACTGCACTTGTTGTGATTATGGCACAGATAGGCTCCTTTGTTCCTGCAAGAAGTGCAAGAATAGGTATTGTGGATAAGGTGTTTACAAGAATAGGCGCATCGGATGATCTTGCACAGGGGCAGTCAACCTTTATGCTTGAAATGTCGGAATGTGCGTATATTCTGAAGAATGCCACAAAAAGAAGTCTTGTTGTCTACGACGAAATCGGCAGAGGTACGTCTACTTATGACGGTATGAGTATAGCAAGGGCAATAGTTGAATATACCGTCAGCAAAAAACTTTATGCCAAAACAATGTTTGCAACCCACTACCACGAGCTTACTGAGCTGTCCGAGGTGTGCAAGGGCGTTTCAAACTTCCATATCGTTGCAAAAAAGAGGGGAGACGACCTTATCTTCCTTCGTAAAATCGTTGAAGGTGCAACGGATAAGAGCTACGGTATTGAGGTTGCAAAGCTTGCGGGCGTGCCTAAGTCTATTGTTGACAGGGCAAATGAAATTTTAAAGGAAATCGAAGAAAAGCATAATGTATCCCCCGTAAAGAGCCAGATGCCAAAAGCAAATGCAGACTTTTCGGGAACACTTGCCCTTGATTCTCTTGAAGAGGACAGGGTTATAGACGAAATCAAAAAGATTGATGTAAATACACTTACACCGATTGAAGCACTTACAAAACTGTATGAGCTGAAAAAAATGTTAGACTTATAATAAGGAAAGGACAGGTGAGACGAATGAGTACGGACGGGCGAAGTTGCCTTTACAGCTACATAGATGGCGGACAATACGTATTTGTTTCGGCTCACGGTCATATTCTTTTGTAGTCGTAACTCATATGTATATTGTCTGCCGCCGTTGTGCCGTTTTTTCGGTAACGGCGGTATACTTTTGTTAAAAAACAACGGAAGGATGAGACAAATGAGAGAAAACTACGAATTTTTTGAAGCCTTGATGAACGAATGCTTTGAGGCAAAACAGTATAAGAAAATGCGCGAGCTTGCCCTTGATACACCCGAAGCGGATACGGCTGAATATCTTCAGACACTTGAACCCAAAAATGCACTGATTGTAATGAAGATAATGCCAAAAGACCTGGCGGCAGATATTTTCAGTTATCTGGAGCCTGATTTTCAGGAAGAGATTGTCGGTATTGCGACGGATGAGGAAATTAAAAAGCTTATTGAAGAATTAGCTACCGACGATGCCGTTGATATGCTTGAAGAAATGCCTGCAAACCTTGTGCAGAAGGTTCTTAGAAATGCAAACGCAAATACAAGAGCCGAAATCAATAAATTTCTCAATTACCCCGAAGACAGTGTCGGCAGTATTATGACAAGCGAATATACAAGCCTTAAATCGGGAATGACGGTCGGCGAGGCTATCGAGTATATCAGAAAGGTGTCGTACCATAAGGAAACGGTTTATACCTGTTATGTTTTGGGTGAACGCAGAAAGCTTATCGGCGTACTTGAGCTTTCGGATATTCTCGGCTGTAGGGATGATGAGGAGCTTATAGAAAACCTTATGGAAACCAATGTCATTATGGTTGAAACCCACGATGACAGAGAAGAGGCAGTAAAGCTTACGGGAAAATATGACCTTTTTGCGCTGCCTGTTGTAGACAGCGAGAAAAGAATCGTCGGTATTGTTACCGTCGATGACGCCTTGGACGTAATCGAAGAAGAAGCAACACGAGATATCGAACAGATGGCGGCTATCGTTCCTACCGAAACACCGTATCTTAAAACAAGCACCTTTTCCCACGTAAAGGCAAGAATTCCGTGGCTGTTCGTGCTTATGCTGGCAGGTATGCTCAACGGCGTAATCCTTGGAAAATATGAGATTGCAATATCAGCCTTGCCTATTCTTGTTACGTTTATGCCGATGCTGACGGGTACGGGCGGTAACTCGGGCTCCCAGACAACAGCCACCGTAATCAGAGCTATGACTCTTGACGAAATATCACTCAAGGATTCTTTTCGGGTTATGTGGAAGGAAATAAGAGTGGCACTGTGTATAGGTGTGATTTTTGGTATTCTCAATTTTGTGAGAATTTACTTTTTCACTGCTGACCCCGATAGGGTAAAGATAGGACTTGTTCTCGGACTTGCAATGATATTTACAATTCTTATGGCAAAAACCCTCGGCGCATTCCTGCCGCTTTTAGCTAAGAGAATAAAGCTTGACCCTGCCGTTGTGGCATCGCCTATGATTACGACTATTGTTGACGTGGTTTCGCTTATGTTTTATTTTAATCTTGCGATGGTGCTCTTGGGGCATAGAATGTAGAATAATCCCTGCCAATCGGCAGGGATTATTTTTGGCGGCAAAAGTGAAGAAAAATCACAAAACCACTTCACAAACTTCAATTTCTATGCTATACTTATAATGAATAAATGTATAAGGAGAAAAGTATGCTCACACCAATCCTTAACAAAGAGATGAAAAACCACTCCTCTATGAAAACAGGGGGAATGGCAAAACGTGCCTATTTTCCCGAGAACGAAGAGGAGCTCTGTGAAATAATAAAGACACTTAAAGAGACAGACGAGAAATACATAGTCCTCGGCAATATGTCAAACGTGCTTCTTCCCGACGAGGAGATTGAAGCTGCGCTTGTTGTTACTACCGATATGAAAAACGTGGAAATGAAGAACGAAACCACCGTTTATGCCTCGGCAGGTGTATCCTTCACAAAGCTGTCTTTTGATATGTGTAAATGCGGTCTTTCGGGACTTGAATTTGCATACGGTATTCCAGGCTCTGTCGGCGGTGCTGTCTATATGAATGCAGGCGCCTACGGCGGTGAAGCAAAGGACGTAATAAAAAAGGTTGTTGCACTTGATAATGACGGAAATGTTGCGGAATTTACAAATGAAGAATGTGAATTCGGCTACAGAAAAAGTGTTTTTCAGAAAAACGGCTTTATAATACTCGGCGCTGAGTTTTCTCTCACAAAGGCAGCTGCCGGGGAATGTGTTAAAAATGCCCGTGAGATTATGCAAAAACGTGTGGATAAACAGCCCCTTGAATACCCAAGCTGCGGCAGTACCTTCAAACGCCCCGAGGGATATTTTGCAGGCGCACTTATTGAGGAAGCAGGGCTCAAGGGTTTTCGTGTAGGCGGAGCACAGGTGTCCGAAAAGCACGCAGGCTTTGTAATAAATAAAGATAATGCAAAGACACAGGATGTTCTTGCTCTTATGAGACATATAAGAGAAACAATAAAACAAAAAAACGGCGTCACAATGGAAGCCGAAATAAAATTACTTGATAAAAACGGAGAATTTTTCCCGCTATGATTAAGAATGACCAAGAGCTCACCTTTACGGGCAAGGTAAAGGACGCACTGCTTTCGATAAAAGAAAAAAGATGCTGTAAAAAAGCAATAAACAACGCTGAAAGATTTCTGTCGGATAATGCACTTATCGAGAGGGAAAACTTTGTGTGCAGTGAATGCCGTAATGCATTTCTGCGAGGGGTCTTTCTGCGATGCGGCTCGGTGAATTCACCCGATAAGGGCAATCACCTTGAAATGAAGGTCGGAAGTGAAATGAATGCCGACGAAATGTGCATTTTTTTGCGTGAAATGGGACTTGAAGCAAAGACTTCAAAACGGCGCGGAAAGTACGTTGTCTACTTCAAGGACGGCGATACGATATTTGCCGTGCTTTCGCTGATGGGCGACCAGAAAAGTGCATTTGAGCTTGTAAATAATCAGATAGAAAAAAATATACGTAATAACGTAAACAGGGTAAATAACTGCGAAGTGGCAAATCTTCAGAAGAGTGCCAACGCAACAGGCAGACAGCTTGATGCCATAAGAGAGCTTGAGAAGGATGAACGCTTTGAAACCCTACCCGAAAAGCTTCTCTATACGGCAACCCTCAGACGTGATAATCCCGATTTGTCTCTGACGGACTTAGCTCTTATCCACGAGCCGCCGATAACAAAGTCGTGTGTTAATCATAGGCTTGAAAAGCTTATTAAGATTGCTTTTGGGGAGTAGAAAAAAGCCGGAATGAGTTTGACCGCTTTGATTTATGGCGGTCAAACGGTGCTTGTTAAGCGACACCGAGTGTTTGTTTATTGCAAACATATAACGTGAATTGTCAGCGGGGACTCCCCGCTTAATTGAGGTGAAACATATGTCCTTTGTCCATTTACACGTCCATACAGAATATAGCCTTCTTGACGGTGCCTGCAGAATACGCGAGGCGGCAAAAAAGGCAAAAGAATGTGGTATGCCGGCACTTGCTATAACCGACCACGGTGTTATGTACGGTGCTGTTGAGTTCTATAAAGCGT
>CAZTNR010000030.1:0-21599 GCA_964614955.1 uncultured Oscillospiraceae bacterium
AATGGATAAAGAAATGCAGAAGCCTTTCCGCGCTAAGAGAAAGAAGAAGATTTGTAATTTCTGCGCAGAAAAGTCTGAATTCATCGATTACAAGGATGTTCTCAAGCTCCGCAAGTATGTTTCTGAAAGAAGCAAGATTCTTCCCAGAAGAATTACAGGTACTTGTGCTAAGCACCAGAGAGAACTCACAATCGCTATTAAGAGAGCAAGACACATCGCTCTTATGCCCTACATCAGCGACTAGTGGGGACGGCCTACGGCAAATTTCGCAGGGCAAAACGGCAATAGTCAAACGATAACAATCGCGCAAATAACACATCCCGACTGTCAAACAACGACAGTCGGGATTTTTGCAAGAAAAAGCAAAAAGAGCACAAACATTTCGTCTGTGCTCTCTCAATTTAATTTCTATCCCTATCTTTGGAAGTCCTTCAGCACTCTGCCGCCGTTGATGATGCCTGTTGAATAGAGGAACAGCACGTCAACATCATCACCGAAGCCTGAGATTTGCTTGATAAAATCGGGGACAATATAACGAAGGTCAACAAACGTCACCTTCTTATATCCCATAGACAAAAGCGGAGCTATGCTTGAGCCGAAGGAATCTCTGAACACAACAAGCTCCTTATCGTTCTTGGCATTGGGGTTGTCAATAATCACAAGATGCTGTGCACCTGCCGCAAACAAATCATACGGGTCATTGTTATAAAACATCTCGGTAACATATACGGGATACTCGTGTTTCTTACCCATATCGTCAATCACGGTCATTTTCATACCGTCTGTGATGTCATTTGAAAGATAGTTTATTTCATCGGGACTGAGACTGAGGGCAGACTGACCGTAATACACGCCGTAAAAAGGTGAAAGTGTATTGATTTTCCACTGTGCATCAAAGCCTGCATTGGCATCCGGGTTCATTGAAAGAACAAGATGCTCTGCCACGCCGAGAAGCTTATCCTGACTCCAATGGGAGTCAGTTTTATAATAATCGGAAAGTGTGAGCTTATCGGTTATGTCGATATATTCCATACCCGAAAGCTTTTCTGCCGCTATACTGAAAAGCTTTTCATAATCCATAGCTGGATATCCGTTTTTCTTTGAAGCATAGTAATGCTTGTCGGGAACTATTGAGTAATAAACCTTATCGTCGGAAAAATATCTGTCAACAACCTTATTTATAAGGTCAAGTGTGTACTCAACCTGCGCTTCATCAAGGGTATCCTCGATTTTTATAACAGTTCCGTCCTGCTGATAGATTTTATTGTTATCGTTCTTTTTCAAAACGTCCATAAAAGCAAATGCCTTAAGGCTTCTGAAGGAATCGCGAAGTGGGAACTGGTCAAGAAAGTAGCCTTCGATTTCATCGAAAATATGCTCCTCGCTTTTCTTTAGCGCCTCCATCGTCATAAGAGGACGGCGTTCAGCCTTTGATATGGTTTTCTCGTGTGAAAGCACAAAACCGAGTGCAAATCCGAAAATAACAAGGCAGAATACTACTATATTTGATACAAGTCTTATATTTTTCATATTTCTGCCTCCTTAAAATCTGAAATACAAAAAGGGATTGAAGGAGCCGTCAACGAGAAGTGCCGTACTGAAAATCACAAGAAGCACTATACTTACGGGTTCTAATACGGTGAGAACTGCCTTTCCCGCCTTTGTTTCCGAAAATCTGTTAAAGAGCATCCTTGGAAGCGGTGTTGAGCCGACAATACACAAAACAAGAAGAATTGCATAGCTGTCTGCAAAGTAGAGGGTTGCCGAATCCAAAATTCCCTTTGCGCCGACGCCGAAAAGTCCGCCGACAAAAAGAGGGAGCTTACCTAAAGACTCAACGCTGAATATCACAAAGCTGATAAGGGTTGTAAAAAGTACATAGATATGCTGCAGTACCTTAGGGCTCTTTTTAAGAATATCCGACAGGAAGAATTTTTCAATTACAAGAAGCACTCCGAAATAAAGACCCCAAAGAATGAAATTCCAGGCGGCACCGTGCCAGAAGCCGGTAACAAACCACACTATAAGAATGTTACGAAGCCACTTGAGGGTTGTGGTTCTGCTTCCTCCGAGAGGAAAATAGATATAATCTCTGAACCAGCTGCCGAGAGTCATATGCCATCTGCGCCAGAACTCGGTTATGGACTTTGAAACAAAGGGATAGTCAAAGTTTTCGGGGAAATTAAAGCCGAAAATTCTGCCAAGACCTATTGCCATATCGGAATATGCAGAGAAATCGAGATAAATCTGAAGTGCAAAGCCAATTGCATACAGCCAGTACATAAGAACACTGCCGCCGTTTGCCGCGAGCAAATCCTTACACAGCTCACCCATAGCATTTGCAAGAATAACCTTTTTACCGAGACCTACGGCAAACCTTCTTATACCGAGAGAAATGCCCTCCAGAGTATGCTTTCTGTCGTCAAGCTCTGCATCAATATCAACATATCTTACGATAGGACCCGCAATAAGCTGAGGGAACAGGCAGACAAATGTCGCAAAGCTGACGAGGTTCTTCTGTGCCCTTGCCCTGCCTCTGTATACGTCGATTGTATAGGACAGAGTCTGGAAGGTATAGAAGCTGATACCTATAGGAAGATGCACATTTGTAAGAGGAATCTGTGTTCCGAAAAATGCATTTATGTTACCGATAAAGAAATCGGAATACTTGAAGAAGCCGAGAAGTCCGAGGTTTACAACAAGAGACCCCACAAGGAACCACTTGTTGATTTTTTCTTTGCCCTTGGCTCTGAAATGCTCAATAAGCAGGCTCCATATCCAGTCTGTTATGGAGGAAATGAGCATTATAGATATATATGTTCTCTCTCCGAAGTAATAAAAAAACAGGCTGGCTACAAGAAGTACGGCGTTTTTAAATTTTTTTGGTGCTGCAAAATACAGCACCAAAGTAATGGGTAAAAAGGCGTACAAAAATGTTACACTTGAAAATAGCATTTTGTATCTCCTTGATGTTTAATTATTTTACGGCAGAAAGAAAGTTCTTAAGGATAATGTCAGCCCTTTCTTCAGACTTTTCATAGGACATTTCTTCTGCTTTTGCTTCGTCAATTTCATCGCTCGGCATAACGTCAACACTTGTCATAACAAGAATAGCATATTCACCCTTGGATGCGCTCTTGACGCTCTTTGCAGAAACACATATCCACTTTCTGGGGTTTGCGTTTGTTCTCATTTCGGTTGCAAGTGACATAGCCTCCTCTTCACTGTCAGCCTTGACAATTACAACAGAGTGGGGCTGGGAGCCCATCATAGGCATACTTTCAACTGCAAGATAGGAGTCCTTATAGGGAACAAATGCAGAGTATTCAAAGCTTTCGGAATTAAGCTCCATAGTGCCAACCATAGGCATTTCTTCGGGATTGATGCCCTCATAAAGCTTATCGGCAATTGCGTAAAGTGTGTCGATAGTCACATCGGAAGAAGGTGCTTCTTCGGGTTCTGCTACGGCTTCGTCTTCTTCGGGTTCGGAAGGTACTGTTTCAACAACGGGTGTTTCAACAGGTGCTTCAACCTCGGGCATTACTGCAGGGGTATTGACTTCGGGAGTAACTTCGGGCATAACCTCGGGAGTAACCTCGGGCATTACAGAAGGCATATTGTCTTCTTCGGGCATTGCCGCAGGAGCATCACCTGCATCCTCTGCGGGAAGCTCAAGCACTACGTCTTCAGCATCTGTTTCAACCTCATCGCCGGCAAGTTCGTCATCAATAATTTCATCGTCAACAACTTCATCGCCGTCGCCTATGCCGTCAACCGCTTCAGACTTGAGAGAAGCAATTTTTTCCTCATCAAGGCTTCTGAAGTTATTGAGAATTGTTTCGGACAAGCCGCCTTCGGTTGTTGTCATAAGAAGCATTGCAATATTGCCGTTTGTTACACCTTCAACAATATCTGCTTCAACGCACATCCACTTTCTGGGGTCGCAATTTTCCTTCATTGCTGCTGCAAGTGCCTCTGCCTTTTCGGTAGAAGGAGCCTTGACAAGAACAACAGAGTGTGCAATAGAGCTCATCATAGGCTCGTTTGCAACTGCTTCAAGACTTTCCTCGTAGGGTACGAATGTGAAGAATTCAAAATCCTCGTTTGTAAGGGGCATAGACATTACAAAGGGTCTCTGATCTTCTGCAATGCCGTCATAAAGGCTGTCGGCAACAGCGGCAAGATCAACGTTTTCGTAAATTTCAACTACATCTGCTTTGTTTTCCTCAACCTCATCCTTTGCACAGGAGATAAGAGTCACAGCAAGGAGTGCTGCAAGTACAATTGCTAAAAACTTTTTCATTTTTCATTTTCCTTTCGGGTATGTATTTTTGATTTTTGTTTTTACACACAAGTTCTTAGACGAAACCCATTTGATTTTGTTCCGTATTTTTTTAAAAATTATTTATTTAAATTTTCTTCGATTTTTTCTATAAATTCTTCCGTAATTGACGTAAAATTCCTTTGTCTGAGAAGCTCTTTTACCTCATTAATGCTGAATACACACAGACTTTCAACCTCTCCCTCCTGAGGAGTCAGTGCCTTGACATCGAATTCACTCTCAAACAGCCAGACGTCGTAAAACCAGTTACTGCCAGGCCAGTATTTTGTATTGGTTGCCACTACCCTGCCCGAGCAGCCTCTCACATCAAGACCCGTTTCTTCAAGCAGTTCCCTTTCGGCAGCCTCTCTTGAGCTTTCGCCCGTGATTGCCGAGCCGCCGCAGAATTCCCACGTGCCCCCGAACATTTTGTTTTTATCGCGAAGACCGCAGAGCAGCTTTCCCTCTTTGTTATGTACAACAGAATAGATTACAAGGTGAAATTCATCATCCTTCATATCGTCGCTTCCCCTGACAGAGGTTCGTCCCTCTATTCTGTTTCTGTTTATATCATATATATCCCAGACTTCCATTTCTACTCCTTTTTTGTTAACAACATCAATTGTTTCGTTTTTTGGTAAACAGGTATACTTTTTTTGCAAAATCTATTGATATTTTTTTGTATTTATTGTAAAATATATATGTAATCTGAATTTTTTGGAGGTTTGATTATGCCCTATATTGAAGCAAAGCTTTCCTGCAAGCTCACAAGTGAAAAGGCCGAGGCCTTAAAATGCGGCTTCGGAAAAGCAATCGAATGCATCCCCGGCAAAAGCGAAACCTGGCTTATGGTGAATATCGAAGACGAAAAGAACCTTTACTTCAAAGGAAACAAAGACGGCGACACCGCTTTTATTTCTGTTTCCATCTTCGGAAAAGCCGACGCCGATTCCTACTCTGCTCTAACAGGTGAAATATGCACACTTATTTCTGATGTCATCGGCATAAGTCCTGAGCGCACCTATGTCACTTACAGCGAGTTTGACAAATGGGGCTGGAACGGCTTCAACTTTTAAAAGAGGAGTAAGCAAAGATGGCTGAAAAGAAAAAATCCGTATATTCGTCTATTGCGGATGACATTATAAGTAAAATCACGGACGGCACATACAAGGTAGGCTCACTGCTTCCTCCCGAAAGAGAATTTATGGGAATCTACAAGGTACAGAGAACAACCGTAAGACGCGGTCTTGAAATTCTCAGCTCCGAAGGTTACATAAGAAAAGCGGCAGGTCTCGGTTCTGTTGTTGTATCAAGTGTACCCACAGAAGCAAGCATTGACGTAACACAAGTCATCAAAGCAGAAAAGAAGCCTTCCTGCAGCTACGGCATACTTATATCAAAGGACAAGTCCCTTGACAAAATGCCCCGTCTTGTAATTGACACACTCGCATATCTCGGAAAGGACAAGGGCACACTCATAACGTCCGATATTTCGGAAATAAAAGACGCAAGCATTATCTGTATTGACACAGACCCCGACACCAAAAAGAATGTCTGTCTTGCCCTGTGTCAGTCGGACGAAAGACGAAGTGTTATTCTCGACAACGACAAGGGTGCTTATGTTGCCCTTACATATCTCGAAGGTCTCGGTCATACAAAAATTGCCTATATCGGAACACGGTCGGGGCTTTCCTTTGAAAACGCCGCATACGATTCCTTCTCTGCCGTAAACTCCTTCTTTGACGAGGAGCTTGTAAACCTTTCGGGTGCCGACGAAAAAAGCGGATTTGACGGTTTCTCTGAGCTTTTCAGAAGACACGGAGGAAAGTTCACTGCCGTTTGTACCGTCAACGACGAGGTTGCAAAGGGTGTTATCAAGGCGGCAAAATACTACAAGGTAAATGTGCCCGAAGAAATGTCTGTAATTTCACTTTGTTCTGCCAAGGCAAATCCGTCGATTGATGCAATTTGCTACAGTCCGTCAGAGCTTGCCGAGGAAATACTCGAATCGGCAAATGCCTCTTTCAGAGTAAGCACGGTGCTTTTCGGCGGAAAGCTTGTGGGTGCCGGAAGCTCATCCTCCATAAAGGCGGAAAATGAAAACGGCAAAAGGATGTCGGATTTTCTTCTTTAACTTTATATTCAATTATCTGCCTTCCGTTAACTGCGGAAGGCTTTTTTTCGGGCAAATCCGAGTATAAGCGTAAAAACTACGCAAGCCAAGGATAACATTACAAAAGCATCGCCGATAAGAGTGTAGAGTGTTCCTTTTTCGGGAACAAGAACACTGCCGTTCATCAGCGTTCTTTCATTTACACATGTTTCATTCACCACTCTGCCGAAGCTGTCTATAATTCTCGATATTCCGGTATTTGCGCTTCTTATTACGGGAGCATTGTTTTCTATTGCCCTCAATATTGCGTGGTCTGCGTGCTGATAGAGTGCACCCGAGGTTTTATACCACGAGTCGTTGGTGGAAATCACAATAAAATCCGCACCCTTCTTTACCTGCCTTCTTGCCGTTTCGGGAAAGATTGAATCAAAGCAGACAAGACACGCCGCAGAACCCGCTTCTGTTTCAATCGGCTCGAAGGTATCGCCTCTTGAAAGGTCTGAGGACAGCATATTGATTTCGGCAAGCGACGGCACAAGAGCTTCAATTATACTCCTGTAGGGCAGATATTCTCCAAAGGGAACTATATTATACTTATTATACGGTGCCGCTATACAGCCGTCTTTGTCATAGGCAAAGATGGAATTATAGCTGTTGCCGTTTTCTTTATAGAAGGCGCCCGCAAAAAGTGTGGCGTCAAGCTTTTTCGAAATAAGCATAAGAGCATTTTCCGAAGGAGAATCGTATCCGTCAAAGGGACAAAGCGCCACAGGAAATGCAGTTTCGGGCATTACGGCAATATCTGCATCAAAGCCGCCTGCATCAAAGCTCTCTGCAAGCTCAAGATATATTTTCTTTTCATCAATTTCACCAGACCACTTTTGACTCGACGGGATATTTCCCTGAAGCACTACGGCATCAATTTTTTTGCTGTCGGACAAATCCGTAAGATTTATGCGAAGTACACCGTAGGTAAGGTTCAGAAGAAAAATACCGACGGCAACTGCGGCATATATTCTGCTTTTCCGCCTGCTTTCAGTCAAACTGACAAGCGAGAAGGCAAAAAGTGTATTTACAAGCACCATTATAAAGGTGATAAAATACGAGCCGAAAAGTGACGCCGACTGCAAAAGATATACAAATTCCGTCTGACCCACAAAGAGTCTTGCCCAAGGGAATGCAAAGGTTCCTACCGACTGCATAAATTCGCCGAGCACATAACCGAAGCTCAGCAAAACAGCCTTGAAAAGAGCACTTTTCATCTGCCTTGCAGCAAGGAAAGAGATAAATACACAGGCTGTCATAATAGCAGAATGCAGAAACGGAATCACAGTTTCGGCAATAATTATAACACCTATGCTTTCAAGGTTGCCGAGTCCTGCAAAATCAAGAGGATAGAGATTTATAAACCAGCTGTAGACGAAAAAATAAAACGCAAAGAAAAAGCAAAAAAGAGAGCATAACACTCTCTTTAACGTCTTTTTGCAGTCGAATATTACGGCAAAGGGCAAAGAAAGACCAATCCAGCCGAAAACGGCGGATGTCTTCACATATTCGCCCGCAAAGCCTTTGGTTATAAAGGGAAGCGCAAACACAAATGCGCAAGCCAAAAGAAGCAAAAAAGCTCCCGTTTTGCGCATATCACACGCCCTCTTTACAAGATTTCCGACTCTGTTCATTTTTAGCCCACAAGAGTTTCAAGATACTTTATAAAGTCTCCTACTGTGGTGATTTCCTTGATTTTATCCTCATCGAGGTCAACGTCATACTTTTCTTCGCAAAGCGAAACAAGATCTGCAAGCTCAAGGGAATTGAAGCCGAGGTCGTTTATAAATTCGGCATCTTCCTTGATTTCAGAAGCATCGATAGACATTTCTTCAACGAGCATAGCCTTAATTTCTTCAAACATAGTTGGATTTCCTCCCGGTGTTTTTTATTTTACAAGGAAGCGTTTAATCTTTCTTGTTGTGGTCTTTTCAAATTCGGTCTTTCTGATTTCGATATTTCTTATCTGCTTGAAGGAAGGTACCTTCTTATTGATAGCGGCAATCTTTGCCTTAATATCTGCTGCAATATCGTTTATATCGGCATTCTTTTCGTATTTTGTGAAATCGGGGTAAACAACAGCTGTAAGAACAACCTCTTCTGCGCCCTCCTTCTTTCTGCCGACTACAACACATTCTGCAATTTCTTCGACATCTTCAAGGTACTCTTCGATTTCCTCGGGGAATACGTTCTTGCCGTTTTCAAGCACGATTACGCTCTTGCATCTGCCTGTGATGTAGAGGTAGCCGTCCTTATCCATACGTCCTATATCCCCTGTTCTGAACCAACCGTCCTCGGTAAATACCTCTGCGTTTGCTTCGGGGTTCTTGTAGTATCCGAGCATTACGTTTTCGCCTCTTACCTGAATTTCGCCCGTAAGGTTTCCGTTTTCGTCAACCTCTTCGGCATCAATTCTTACTTCACAGCAGTCGCAGGCAGGTCCTACAGAGCCCTTCTTTCTTGCGTAATAAGGATTAACCGCAATAAGGGGGGAACATTCTGTAATGCCATAGCCCTCGCAAAGAGTAATACCTAAATTATCAAAGAACTTCATAAGGTCGGGGTTCATCGCCGCACCGCCGCAGATAATCTTCTTTAGATTTCCGCCGAAGGCTGAAAGTATTTCCGAGAAGAGCTTTCTTCTCATATCAATACCCACACTCTTCATAGCACCCGATGCAAGCATACCGATTTTCAGCTGGTTTTCCTTGCCCTTCTTCTTTACGCTGTCAACAATCTTCTTATGGAAGGTTGTGGCAAAGAGAGGCACTATTACAATACCTGTAGGCTTGAAAATGCCAAGGCTCTTGACAACATTCTTGAGGTTGTCATTTATACATACGGTAGCACCCAGCGACTGAATGGCAACGTTGATTGTAAGCTCATATGTGTGGTGAATGGGAAGCACCGAAAGCATTACGTCGTCCTCGGAAAAATCGGTGGCACGTACTGCACTTCTTGCACAGCAAATCTGATTTCTCTCGGAAAGCATTACACACTTACTTGTGCCTGTTGTTCCCGAGGTAAAGAGCATAATGCTCATATCGCCTCTTGCCTGTCTTCTCATAATATCGGCATCCGAATCTCTTTCAAGCCCTTCGCCGCTTTTTACAAAGTCGCTGAACTTCACAAGCTTTTCGTCGCCGATAATCCATTCAGAGCCGTCATCAATTCTGATAACAAGCTCAAGCCCTTCAAATACTCCCGCAGCATTCATTTCTTCATATCTCTGGGAATACTTGGGGCTCATTATAATTGCGTTTGCTTCTGCAATATCGAGAAAACCGCGGATTTGCTCATATGCAAGCTCCTTATCAAAAGGAATTACAACAGCACCCGCGCTGATAATTGCAAAGTAGGACTGCAGCCATTCGGGGCAGGTTTCACCTATAAGAGCAATTCTCTTTCCCTCAAAGCCGCCCTTTTTAAGAGCGCAAATCATATTTTCAACTGTTTCACAGTTCTGACCGTAGGTAACTTCTACGATTTCCTTGTCCTTGCCAAGATATTTATAAGCCACCTTATCGGGACGCTTCAAGCCGTTATACTTGGATATGGCACGAAGGGTCTTCGCGTGGGGTACGTCTCTTTCAATTCTTTTCATTGTAAAAATTCACTCCTGTTTTCGGATACGTAATGCATCATTATAATTATACCTACTTTTCACATAAAGTCAATAAACAAACTATTAAATATTCCTTATTGTTTCTTGACAGCAACACAAAGTAAGTATATAATATATTTAAGTTTTTGTGCGGTTTTTGACACCGTAAGTGTTAATACCGATTTTTTTGCGAAAGGATACATAAAAATGAACAGACGTGAAGCAAGAGAAGCAGCCCTTTGTATGATTTTCGACTACAGCTTTCATTCGGACGACGACGGAAACGAACAGCTTGAGTTATATCTTGACAACTTCCAGGACAAGGACGAAAAAAACATAAGCGAAGAGCTGAGAGCAGACGAATACTTTACAAAGGTATATTTCGGAGTTATCTCCAATCTTTCCGAGCTTGATGCCATTATCGAGGTGAATTCCAAAAAGTGGAGTTCAACGCGTATTTCACGCGTATCGAGAAGCATTATGCGTCTTGCACTTTATGAAATCAAATATATGGACGATATCCCCACACAGGTTTCCATAAACGAGGCTGTTGAGCTTGCAAAGAAGTTTGATTCTGACGAAAGCTACACCTTCGTAAACGGAATCTTGGGTGCGGCGGTAAGAAGCGAAGAATAAATGAAAAAATACTGTCTCGGCGTTGACACAAGCAACTATACAACGAGTCTCAGTCTTGTGTGCGGCGGCGAAGTTGTTTCAAATGTAAGGCGTCTTCTTCCCGTAAAAGAAGGAGAAAGGGGTCTTCGCCAGAGTGACGCCGTTTTTCTTCACACAAAGGCTCTTCCCGAGCTTTCGCAAGAGCTGTTTTCGGGAATTGATATGTCAGAAGCCGTGCTCTGCGCCGTAGGTGTTTCGGACAAGCCTCGGGATAAAGACGGCTCTTATATGCCCTGTTTTCTTGCAGGAATTTCCTATGCCTCGGCTGTCGCTCATTCCAGAGGCATTCCGATGTACACATTTTCTCATCAGGCGGGACATATAAGCGCCGCCGTATATACGTCGGGAAAAGATGCTTCTTTTTTTGAAGAAAATCCCTTTATATCCTTTCACGTTTCGGGCGGCACAACGGAGGCTCTTTACTCAGAGTTTAACGGAGAAACCTACAATTGCAAAATCGTCGGCGGAACAAATGACGCCTCCTGCGGTCAGATTATCGACAGGGCCGGCGTTATGATGAGCCTCTTATTCCCCTGTGGAAAAGAGCTTGATAAAATATCTGCTGACAGTACAAAAAGGCTTGCTCTCACGGTAAACTGCAAGGAGGGCTATTTTTCAATGTCGGGACTCCAAAACAAGGTGCAAAAATTTCTTCTTGACGGCGAAGAAAAGTCGGATATTGCTATGTTTTTATTCCGCAGCATTGCCTCATCCTTAAAAAAATCAAGTGAGTATCTAAGGCAAGTATATGGCACAAAGCCCATACTTTATGCAGGCGGCGTGATGTCAAACAGCGTTATACGACGTGAGCTTTCAGCACTTCCGAATGTTTATTTTGCATCGGCAGAGCTTTCAAGCGACAACGCCTGCGGTACGGCACTTCTGGCGTACAGAAAATACAATCAAAAATAAGAGGACGGTCAAAGACCGCCCCTGCTATATACAGAAAGGCAGGTAAGAAATGGACAAGCCTTTTGCTATGACGGTATCGCAGCTCAATGATTATGTAAAAGCACTTGTTGATTCATCCGAAGTGCTTTCAAACGTATGCATTGTGGGCGAGATTTCTAATTTTACAAACCATTACAAAACAGGGCACCTGTATTTCACTCTGAAGGATGAAGGCGCCCTTGTAAAAGCGGTTATGTTCCGCGCATATACGGAAAAGCTCAATTTCGTTCCAAAGGAAAATATGAAAGTTCTTGTCTACGGTAGAATTTCGGTATTTCCCCGCGACGGTGTATATCAGCTTTATGCCGAGGATATGGAGCAGTTCGGTGTCGGCGATTTGTATCTCAGATTCGAAGAGCTTAAAAAGAAGCTGTCGGCTCTCGGTATGTTTGATGAGGCACATAAGAAGGATTTGCCGAGATACCCCAAACGCATCGGTATCGTAACAAGTCCCGAAGCTGCGGCGGTTGCGGATATGAAAAACATTCTTACCCGCCGTTATCCCCTTTGCGAAATTCACATCTACCCTGCCCTTGTTCAGGGTCCCGGTGCACCGTCAGAATTATGTGACGGCATAATTCACTTCGATAATGACCCGGACTGCGACTGCATCATAATAGGCAGAGGCGGCGGCTCAATCGAGGACCTGTGGGCATTCAACGACGAAACCCTTGCAAGAACAATATTTGCCTGCAAAACTCCCGTAATATCGGCTGTCGGTCACGAAACTGACTTTACCATATGTGACTTTGTTGCCGACAGACGTGCCCCCACACCCTCTGCGGCGGCGGAAATTGCCGTTCCCGATATGCAGGATTTAAGACGTCAGCTCGGGATGATTTCTTCATCATTAAAAGCAAGAATGGGAGAAATTATCGGCTATAAGAGACAGCATTTACAACGTCTTTCCGAAAGACGTTCCTTAAAGTCGCCGATGTATTATGTTGACTCAAAGCAGGAGCTTTTGCTGAGTGCCGAAAAGAGAATTTCGGCGGCTTTCGAGAATGTTTACTCAAACAAAGCGAACCGATTGTCCGTTGTTTCATCAAAGCTTACAGCCTTAAATCCGATGGCGGTGCTCTCACGTGGATATGCTGCGGTATTTGACTCTGACGGAAAGGTTATAAATTCGGTAAGCAGTCTGAAAAAGGATGACGATATCATTTTCAAGGTATCAGACGGCGAGGCAAAGGCTAAAATTCACGAAATAAGTACCAAAGGAGAATAACAGATATGGCAGCAAAAAAGGAACTCAGCTTTGAAGAAGCTCTGACAAGACTTGAAGAAATAGCAAATGTACTTGAAAACGAATCACCCGATTTATCAAAAGCACTCGAAATGTACGAGGAAAGTGCAAAGCTCTTAAAGGGCTGCAGCGAAATGCTTGATGAAGCGCAGAAGAAGATTACGGTGCTTTCTAAAAGCGAATAAGAATAGCAAAACCGCAGGTCATAACAAAACCTGCGGTCTATTTTTTTATAAATTCTTTTCCGTTTATGAGGTAATCTATGGAAACATTGAAGTACTGCGACATTTTATTAAGCATCGAAAGACTCGGCTCACGTTTGCCGTTTTCGTAGTGTGAGAGTGCTTCACGTGAAATATTCAAATCAAGGGCGACTTTGAGCTGATTTAAGTTTCGTTCTTTTCTGACAAGCTTCAAACCTTTCATTGAATCACCTCTTGACAACATTGTAACATTTTGTTACAATGATTATGTTACATTTTGTAACAATATCATATAATCAAAAGGAGAAAAAATTATGGACAAGTTTTTTACAAACATTGGAAAGAAAATTATGACAGTATCTAAGATTTTCTTTATTCTTCTGACTGTAGGCGGTATCATAGCGGGTATCTGTATTATTTTTGCCGATTTTGGCGATCCTGAGTGCCTTTTTGGAGGACTTGGAGTAGCAGTTGCCTCTCCCTTAGTTGCATACCTTTCAACAATGCCTCTATACGGTTTCGGCAAGCTTGTCGATTCTGTAGAAAAAATCGAGAACAAAATGGCGGTAAACGGCGACGATGCTGCTTCTGTTATTGGCAGCAACGAGCTTCCCGAGCTTTAAGGAGGTATCGTAATGGCAGAACGTTTCAATTCGCTTTATTCTTTGCCTGACAATCTGTATTTTGAAGACTTCCCTTTTATTATTTCGGCAGGAAGATTGCTGCTTGATACTCAGACAGGTAAGACCGCCTCGCAGCTTAAAATTAAAAATTTAAGTTCAAAAAATGTTTCCGCACTTAAAATCAGAATCAACTGCTTTGATATTGCAAAGCACGAGCTTGGCAACAAGGATTTTACATATCTTGATTTGACTTCAACTCCAAACTCGGAATTCGGACAAAAATCACCCATATATCTTCCCTATTCCGAAACACGATCTTTTGAGGTCAAATTTCTTGAAGCAGTATATTCCGACGGTGAAGTATTAAACGCACCCGACGGCATACTGTCACCTGTACCTGCACCCGAATCAACCGCAGTGTTTGGCAAAGAACTTGCTGACGAATACTCACATATTCACGGCGAAAAATGCAGATTTATACCTAAAAAATATCAAAACATATGGGTTTGCTCATGCAATACTGTTAATTCAAACGAAGAGAAATATTGCCACAACTGCCATTGTAGTTTCGAAAGCCTCACTTCCGATGCAAACAAGGACACTCTTTCAAAAAAACACAAAGAAAGACTTGTAGCCGAGGAGGAAGCACGCAAGGAAGGCATTTATCAAAAAGCGTGCAAAAAAGAAAATCTTGCCGAGTCAGTCAAGCTTTTAGAATCAGTTTCGGGATATAAGGATGCGGATGAGCTTTATGATAAGTATAAGCAAGAGTTTGAAATCAAACAAAAAAAGTCAAAAAAAGCGAAAAAAACATCCGCTATAATTCTTGGTGTTACCGTCGCAATTGTTGCAATTGCACTTGTCATTTTCTTTGTAATTATTCCGTCAAGCAAATATTCAAACGCCGAGAAGCTTATGAATGACGGCAAATATGAAGAAGCAATTTCTGCTTTTAAATTGTTGGACGGATACAAGGACAGCAATGAAAAAATAGATGAATGCAAAAATATAATTGACGAAAATAAAAAAGCTTCAATATACAACAAAGCTTTGCTATTGATGGAATCCGAAGAATATGATGAGGCCATTAACACTTTTGAGTCAATAAGGCATTACAAAGACAGTATCGGCAAAACAATCGAATGCAGGGAAAAGCAGAAAGAGAAAACATACAATGAAGCAATAACGCTTATGAATGAAGAAAAATACGAAGATGCTGTGACATTATTTGATCGGTTGGAGAATTATAAAGAATCCGTTTCTTATGCCATTGATTGTAAGAGAACCTTGGCAGATATCTGCGTCAAAAACGGAGATATAATCAACGCCGTAAAGTGGTTCTCTTTGTCCGGTGATGACGATTCCGCTAACAACTTAAGATACCTGTATGTAATGGAAAATAAAAACACCACCGACAGAAATACGTATAGTTTTCTAAATGCACTGAAATATTATAATTATAAAGATGCGGAAAAAATATTCAACCAGTTGTATTCGTATACTGTAGATTTATTTGTTAACACTGAGCACACAGACCACAGCACAAAACTCACAACAATCCCTTACAGTTCAGGCGGTCCTGTTGTTCATTGTAAAGTTAACGGAGGTTATCCCGGTCAAACTTGTTATTTGAAACTTATAGAAGAAAAACGTTATGGATATAACGGCGTAGCAAGTCAAAACTGGGAAAAACGCGATTCTGTCAGTTTTGAACTCAAACCTGAAGACGGCTGCGAAACAGTGAATATGTATTCGTCCCTTTCAAACGTGTATTACTGGAGATTCACTGTTATTGATGTACAAACGAATGAAAAGAAAGCCACCGTTACCGTACACACACCATATAGATAATTTTTCATAAATCAAAAGGCACGGTCACTCGTGCCTTTTTCTCATTTTTCAACCTCATCCGACAAAATCAAAGATTTTGCCACCTTCCCCGGTTCATCTCAGGGAAGGCTTTTTTGTTAGTTTATGTCTATTTAAGGCTTCCCCTCACAGGGGAAGCTGTCGAACATAGCGAGACTGATGAGGTATTTTACCCAATCATTCCCAAAAGCTCCTCAAGACTCACAACAGGAACCCCAAGGCTTTCCGCCTTTGTAAGCTTACTTCCCGCATCAGAGCCGCAGAGAAGGTAGCTTGTTTTCTTTGAAACAGAGCCCGACACCTTACCGCCGTTTTCTTCGATAATTGCCGCCGCTTCTTCACGCTTCATTCCCGGAAGTGTGCCCGTGATTACAAAGGTAAGACCGCTAAGCTTATCGCTCTTCTTTTGGCTCTGTGCATCCTCTGTCACAACACCGACAGACTTCAGCTTTTCGCAAAGCCTCTTTGTGGATTCAAGCGAAAAGAAGTTTACAATACTCTCGGCAACCACTTCGCCCACATCGTCAATCTGCGAGAGGGTTTCAATATCTGCCTGCATTATTTTTTCAAGCGAGCCGAAATATTTGCTGAGTGTGGCTGCAGTCTGCTTTCCTACGTGGCGAATACCGAGAGCATTGACAAGCCTTGCAAGACCTGCCGACTTTGAGTTTTCTATCGCCTTTACAAGATTATCAGCACTCTTTTTGCCCATACGTTCAAGAGCTTCAAGCTGTTCGGGCTTTAAGGTATACAAATCCGCCGCATCCTTAACAAGTCCGTTTGCAATAAGCGCATTTATCTGAGCTTCGCCGCATCCGTCTATATTCATAGCATCACGGCTGACAAAATGCTCAAGGCTTCTTGACAGCTGTGCGGGACATTCGATATTTATACATCTGTACGCCGCCTCACCCTCTTCACGTCTGACGGTTTCACCGCAGGAAGGACAATTTTCAGGCATCTTAAAGGGAATCTGCACATCCCTGAATTTTGTATCAACCTTTAAAATCTCGGGAATAATATCCCCTGCCTTACGCACTACAACCATATCGCCCTCACGTATGTCACGCTCTGCAATAAAGTCGGCATTATGAAGTGTTGCACGGCTGACAACGCTTCCCGCAAGCTTTACGGGTTCAAGTACGGCAAAGGGGGTAATTACGCCGGTTCTTCCGACGTTAACTTCGATTGAAACAAGCTTTGTTGTCTTTTCTTCGGGGGGATATTTATAGGCTATTGCCCACTTCGGCACGTGAGGAAGCTCACCTAAGGTCTCTCTGTCCGAATACAAATCCGCCTTTACTACGGCGCCGTCTATGTCAAAGGAAAGCTCGCTTCTGTGCTCGTTGAAGCTGTAGATTCTTTCCATAAGCTCATCAAAATCCGTAAAGGTATCGTAGCTTGGAGATACAACAAACCCAAGGGATTTAAGGTAGTCAAGGCTCTGCTTATGGCTCCTTATTTCGGGACCGCCGGATATTTCCTGAATGTTGAAAATGAAAACACTCAGCTTTCTCTGAGCACAAATTTTACTGTCAAGCTGTCTAAGTGACCCTGCCGCCGCATTTCTGGGATTTGCAAAAGGAGCTTCGCCGTTTTCATCGCGTCTTTCATTGAGAAGCGCAAAGGCTTTTTTTGGCATATAAACTTCACCCCTTACGCAGAGATAAGGGACTTTTTCGGAAAGCACCAAGGGAATTGCCGACACGGTTTTGAGGTTTTCGGTAATATCCTCGCCAATCTGACCGTCACCGCGGGTAGCTCCTCTGACAAACAAGCCGTTTTCATATTCAAGGCTTACGGAAAGACCGTCTATTTTGTATTCCACGGCAAACGGTGCTTTATGACCGAGAGCGATTTCGCACTTTTCGAGATAGCTTTTTACTTCCTCGGGCGAAAACACGTCGGTAAGGCTTTTAAGCGGTACTCTGTGACTCACCTTTTCAAATTTCTCCGCAACATATCCGCCTACCCTTGTTGAGGGTGATGTCGGCTTAAAAAACTTGGGAAATTCACTCTCGAGAGCCTTCAGCTCGTGCATAAGCGCATCAAAGGCATCGTCCGTAATTTCGGGTGCATCATCAAGATAGTATTTTCTTCTGTGGTAATCTATAAGTCCTGAAAGCTCTTCTATTCTTTTCTGAGCCTGATTTTCTGTCATTTTCATCACACCTCAATATGGTTTTACTTATTTATTATAGCACTTTTCGAACCTTGCGTCAATTATATATATTATTATATAAGAATAAATTTATACATTTTTATAAAAATTCTCAAAAACGGTTGTAATTTTCAGAAAGTAGTGTTATAATACATTGGACGGCTGAAAAAGCCAAACAGGACAATTAAATTTTGGAGGACATTATGGCTAATTTAACAGGCACTCAGAAGAAAAAGCGCAACCAGTTTATTGCACTTCTTGTTGCAATCCTCGTTGTTGCGGCAGCAATTTTTTACGTAGTATTTTCCGCATATATGGCAAAGAGCGGATATATGGCAAATCAGGACTTTGCAACAGCTCTTGCAGCGGCACTTGACAAGCCCGTAAGAAGCGTAAAGACAGATGACCTTGCGGCAGTAAAGTACGTTGAAATTTACAACGACGGCGAAAACGCATCCGTTTATCTCGGCTACGAAGATTTCGTCGAACAGTTCGATAAGTACACAGCCGAAGTTGAAGCGGCAGCCGCCGCCGAAGAAGCAGGCGAAGAGGTTCCCGAAATCACAACAGAGCATCCCGTTTCCCTTGCGAAGTACGGTTTCTTTGACGGCTCTCAGGAGCTTGCACTCAGCGATGTAAAATACTTCACAGGTGCTGAAATCCTTTCCCTTTCAAACTTCGATTTTGACACATCCGACCTTTCAGCATTTGCGAACCTCAGACAGGCAAGCTTCACATACTGCGGACTCGACAATGATGACCTTGCGGCAATCGCAAAGAACATCAACCTCGAAAGGATTGAAGAGCTTATGTTCCTCGGCAACTCCATCGACGACTGGTCACCCGTAGAAAGCATTTCCGACAAGGTAACAATCGCAAGCTACGGCTACACGGTAAACGAAGAGGGTCAGCTTGAAATGGTTTCCAACGAGCAGACACTCACAGAGTACCTTGAAGAAAAGGCTAAGGCTGAAGAAGAAGCTGCAAGGGCAGAGGCTGAAGCAGAAACTGAGACTGAAACAGAAACAGAAACTGAAACTGAAACTGAAGTAGAAGCTGAAGTTGAAACAGAAGCTGAAGCTGAAACAGAAGAAGTAACCGAATAATAAATTTTGCCGACAGATTCAGCAAACGAATTCTGTCGGCTCTTTTTATAAGCAATTTCACCGTAAGATTGACTGCAACAAGGAAAAAATTTGTCGGAGGTAGATGTTATGACGACAAATAGTAAGGGATTAATTCCCCGTATCCGTTCCTTTTTCACCTTTGAAAAAGGCAGTGTAAAAATTATATTTGCACTTGTTATTCCAATTCTCTGCGAGACGCTTCTGTCTTCCCTTTTCGGAATGGTAGACCATATGATGGCAGGGCAGCATTCAACGCACGCCCTTAACGCCATAGGTCTTTTCAACAGTCCGCAGGCGCTTCTGGTTGTTCTGTTTACTGCCATAAACACAGGTACCACAACCCGCGTTGCCTGGAATATCGGTGCAGACAGAATTGATTCCGCACGAAGAGTTATGAGAACAAGTATAATTCTCAACATTGCAGTCGGAATTCTGGTGACCTTTATCGGCATCTTTTTTGCTCCCCAGATAATCGACTATATGGCAGGCGGAAAATACGGAAGTGTATACGAGAAGGGCACGATAGCATACGACGGCGTACAGGTCTTTCAGATATGCTCGGCAGGTTTTGTTTTTACGGGTGTTACTTCCGCCATAACCTCGACTCTAAGAGGTGCGGGCGAAAACAGAATTCCCCTGTTTTATAATATGCTTGCAAATTTCCTTAATGTTATCGGCAACTACATTTTTATTTACGGTGTGGATTCTCTCGGCATTCCCGAAATGGCAGCTCAGGGTGCGGCACTTTCCACATCCATAAGCCGTTTTCTTGCGATGGCTTTTGCTATTATCTTTTTATGTTGTTCGAGAAGGTCAAAGTTTGCCTTGCGAAACAAGGCTTATGCTACGAATTTCTCGGAAGACAGACAAAACACAAAGAAGCTTCTCCTCTTTGTTCCCGACTTATCCATATCAAAAAAAATCCTTGCAATCGGCGTACCGTCAATGCTTGAAAGCGTCATTATGCAGTTAGGTATGCTGCTCTTTACAAAGCTGGTTATTTCAACAGGCAACGACAGCTATGCCGCACACCAGATTGCCAACAGCATCAACAATATGTTCCTTATGATATGCGTATCCTTTTCATCGGCGGCAGGAACGCTTGTAGGACAGAATCTCGGTGCAAAAAATATTGAGGGTGCAAAGTACTACACCCGTTCCATCGTAAAGATTACCGTTTCAATCTGCTTTGTAACGGCAATACTCATAGCATTGTTTGCAAGAAATCTGTTAGGTCTTTATACAGACGACGAAAACGTAATAAAGATTGCGACACAGATTATGTACGTATGCAGCTTCATACTCGTTACCACGGCATTCCAGAACTGTTACTCGGGTGCGCTGAAGGGTGCGGGAGATACCAAATTCCCGCTGTATTCGGCAATCTTCTGTACGCTCTTTGTAAGGGTTGTGCTTGCATACATAGTAGTAAATATACTCAATCTCGGCATTTTCTTTGTATGGCTTGCAACGCTTACAGACCTTATCCTTCGGGCAATCATAATATACATACGTTACAGAAGCGGACGTTGGGAAAAATACGCCAAGAAAGCTTCCGAAGCATAAAACAAATCCCGCAGTTTCCTGCGGGATTCTTATTGTTATTAAAAGCCGATTTTGGGATTCGGGAAGACTCTTACATAAGCCTTACCGATTATCATTCTCTCATCCACATCACCGATAAAACGGCTGTCAAGAGAGTTATTGCGGTTATCGCCCATTACAAATACGTGACCTTCCTTTACCGTATGGGGATAACCTCCTGGAGGAATGGCACCGGGATAAACATAGGTTTCCCCTACCGATGCAAGTCTCATATTTTCAAGAATGAGCTTTACTTTATCAGCATCGATTTCCTTTTTAAAGCCAAGGTTGTCGATTACAGTAGCCGAAAGTGTTTCGATATTCACATCAACGCTCTTGCCGCCGATGTACACAGTAAAGTTGTTTTCATCCTTCACTTCAACATCCGTTGAGCTGTCGGTTATTCTGCCCAAGGCATCCTTGATTGCGGCACTGTTTGTATCAAGGTCAACCTCTACCGTTTCGTTTCCTGAAATCTGAACGCTGACATTATAGGTCTTTCTTGCATATGCTTCCTCAAGCACCCTTACGTTTCCGTCCTTATCCGTAACGGTAACTGTCCAGGTTTCGGGGTCGATATCGACAGTCTCACCCGCAGTTGCAATCACCCTTTTGATAATAGGGGCGGACATAACGGTTGATGTGGAATCCTGAAGCACAACTATATCGCCCGTTTCGGGTTTATAAAGCAGGCTTGAAATAATAAGTCTGTCACCGTGCTTCAGCGTGTTGTTCATAGACGGACCGTCAACCGTTATAAGTCTGCAAACAAAGGTAAACAGCAATACCACCATAAACAGTGCAAAGCAGAAAACCTCTACCCACTCATATATCGATGCAATTAATTTGTTTTGTTTGTTCTGTGACACGTTTTAACCTCTTTTCAAATATAAGGCAATAGTTTTTTAATCTTATTTTCACTATAAATACGCAAAAAAGCCGTGAAGTAAATCACGGCTTCTTACGTCTTTATAAGACTTGCCGCGTTATGTGCGGCGCAATAGCTGAAGGTCTTAGATGCTTTCCTTAACCTTAGCTGCCTTACCAACTCTGTCACGGAGATAGAAGAGCTTAGCA
>CAZTNR010000031.1:0-21425 GCA_964614955.1 uncultured Oscillospiraceae bacterium
GGAGAAAATGACGGAAGGAGCCTGCGAAAAACGGTGTTAGCAACACCACTAATCACACGCACTCTCCCTCAGTCACTCCGTGACAGCTCCCTCTCGGAGGGAGCCTTATGAAAGACCTGCTCTAAAACTTCACAAAAACAAATATCTGCAAGAAAAGGAAGGTAAAATTATGAGCAAGATTTTTTTCACATCCGAATCCGTAACAGAAGGACATCCCGACAAAATCTGTGATGCTATTTCGGATTCCATACTTGACGCGTACTTAAAGGAAGACCCCATGTCAAGAGTTGCCTGCGAAACAATGGTAACAACAGGTCTTATTATGATTTCGGGCGAAATCACATCAAAGGCAAATGTTGATGTTCAGAAGATTGCAAGAGAAACCGTAAGGAGCATCGGCTACGACAGAGCAAAGTACGGCTTTGACTGCGACACCTGTGCTGTTATCAGTGCAATTCACGAGCAAAGCCCCGACATTGCCATGGGTGTAAACAAAAGCCTTGAGGCAAAAGAGGGAGACACAGACAAGTACGACACGGGTGCCGGCGACCAGGGTCTTATCTTCGGTTATGCCTGCGACGAAACAGAGGAGCTTATGCCTCTGCCTATTTCCCTTTCCCACAAGCTCGCTCAAAGACTTACTGCTGTAAGAAAGATGGGCGTTCTTCCCTATCTCAGACCCGACGGAAAAACACAGGTAACAGTTGAATACAACGACGGTGTTCCTACAAGAATTGATGCTATTGTTATTTCCTCACAGCATGATGCAGCAGTAGACCTTTCACAGATAAGAGAAGACTTAATCAAAGAAGTTATTAAGCCCACCATTGACGCTTCGCTCATGGACGAAAACACAAGAATCTACATAAATCCCACAGGCAGATTTGTAATCGGCGGTCCTAACGGTGACACCGGTCTTACAGGCAGAAAAATCATCGTTGACACCTACGGCGGATATGCAAGACACGGCGGCGGTGCTTTCTCAGGCAAAGACCCCACGAAGGTTGACAGAAGTGCGGCTTATGCGGCAAGATATGTTGCAAAGAATGTTGTTGCGGCAGGACTTGCAACAAAGTGCGAGGTACAGATTGCTTATGCTATCGGTGTTGCAAAGCCAATCTCCGTTCTTGTTGACACATTCGGCACAGCGACGGCAGACGAAGACAAGATTTCCGCGGCAGTTTCAAAGGTATTTGACCTTCGCCCTGCGGCAATCATTGAAATGCTCGATTTAAGACGTCCTATTTATCAGCCTCTTTCGGCTTACGGTCACCTCGGCAGAGAAGATTTAGGCGTAATCTGGGAAAAGACAGACAAGGCAGAGGCGCTTAAGGCTGCTGTTGCCACCCTTTAATTGTGAGGTAAATAAAATGTCACTTATCATAAGAGAAGAAAGTTATGAAAACTACGGCAAGGTTCTTTATATTGCCAATGAAAAACAGGAAATGAGAGTAACTCTTGATTTAGGCCCGAGAGTTATCAGCTACAATTTAATCGGATACAAAAACATGTTCTGCACTGACCTTATCCGTCAGTCAAATATGAAGGATAAGCAGTTCACAGATATTTACGGAGAAGACAAGGTGTGGTATCTCTACGGAGGTCACAGATTCTGGATAAGCCCCGAAGACTATTACACATACTATCCCGACAACGACCCTGTAAAGTACACACAGAACGGAAATGTATTTCTTTTCACCCCTCCCGTTCAGCAAGTGACGGGCTGGCTTTGCGAAATAGAAATCACATTTGACGAAACCGAAGCAAAAGCAAAGGTAAGACACATACTTACAAACAAGTCCGAAAATGAAAAGAAAGCTTCAATCTGGGCGCTCTCAGTAACAGCAGAAGGTGGCAGAGCCATTCTCGCTCAGGCTGACAACAAAGCAGGCTGGACCCCCAACCGTTACGTTTCTTTCTGGGACTACTCAAACCTTGCTGACAAAAGGTTTTACGCTGATGACAAATACTTTGCACTAAAACAGGAAAATGATGCAAAGGTTCCGTTCAAATTCGGTGTCAACAACATTGGCGGCTCAATAATTACAGTAAATAACGGCTGCATATTCAAAAAGACTTATGACCACATTTTTGGTGCGGAATATCCCGACGGATGCTCTTCAACTGAGCTTTACACCTGTCACTTCATGCTTGAGGTTGAAACCCTCTCTCCCCTTTACACTTTTGCACCCGGAGAACGCCGTGAACACACGGAAAACTGGTCTCTCATCCCCGAAAAGTCGACAAATCTTGACGAGGTTGTAAAGTTCTTGTAATTTTTGGCGCTTTTTGCCGAAATGTCGAATTTAATTCCTCGGTTTTTCTTGAGTTTTCTCATCTTTTCTCCGGTTATCATAACATTTTGTGAAAAATACACAAGTTGAAGGGAGAAAATTTGGGGAAATAACATCTTTTCTTTTTCACATTTTTTTGTTATTATAATATATGTTAAAATAAAGTAGTGTGTACAAACACGCGATATTTGTGTTTATTTTAGGAGGTTATAAACAAATGGCAAGTGTATCACTTAAACACATCTTCAAGAGATATCCCGGCGGCGTTACAGCTGTTAGCGATTTCTGCCTTGAAATCAAAGACAAGGAATTCATCATTCTCGTAGGTCCTTCCGGTTGCGGTAAGTCCACAACTCTCCGTATGATCGCAGGTCTCGAAGAAATCACAGAAGGCGAACTCTACATCGGCGACAGAATCGTAAACGACGTTGCTCCTAAGGACAGAGATATCGCGATGGTTTTCCAGAACTACGCTCTTTATCCTCATATGTCCGTATTTGAAAATATGGCTTTCGGCTTAAAGCTCAGAAAGACTCCCAAGGAAGAAATCAAGAGAAGAGTTGAAGAAGCAGGACGTATTCTCGACATCAGCCACCTTCTTGACAGAAAGCCTAAGGCTCTTTCCGGTGGTCAGAGACAGAGAGTTGCTCTCGGTCGTGCTATCGTTCGTGAACCTAAGGTATTCCTTCTCGACGAACCTCTCTCCAACCTCGACGCAAAGCTCAGAGCTGCGATGAGAACTGAAATCACAAAGCTTCACAAGAAGCTCGGTACTACATTTATCTACGTAACACACGACCAGGTAGAAGCTATGACAATGGCTTCCAGAATCGTTGTTATGAAGGACGGTCTTATTCAGCAGGTTGATACACCTCAGAACCTTTACGACCTGCCTTGCAACGTATTCGTAGCAGGCTTTATCGGTACTCCTCAGATGAACTTCATCAATGCTGAGGTTATCAAGGAAGGCGAAGACCTTTACGTTACATTTGAAAACTGCAAGCTCAAGCTTCCCTCCGAAAAGGCAAACAACGAAGCTCTCAAGGAATATGTCGGCAAGGAAGTTATCCTCGGCGTAAGACCTGAAAGCATCCACGACGAGCCTATGTATCTCTCTTCTCTCGAAGAATGGACAACAGACGTTGACGTTGATGTTACAGAACTTATGGGTGCTGAAACATATCTCTACCTCACTCTCGGCGAAACAAACCTTATCTCAAGAGTTTCCTCCAGAACAAAGGCTAAGAGCGGCGACACAATCAAGGTTGCATTTGACATTTCTCACGCTCACATCTTTGACAAGGAAACCGAAAAGGTTATCGTTCACTAGTCGGGTACGCCCGACAGCGAATTTCGCGGGGCATAGTATCAAACGACAAGCAATATTAATCGCATAACAAACTTTTTCCCGATGTCAAGCTCCGACATCGGGAAAATTGCTTCACCGACAAGGTATCGGCGATTATTATGCTTTTATTTCACGATTATCCATCCCGACTGTCAAGCAACGACAGTCGGGATTTTTTTACATCAAAAAAACAAAACATCCCTCGCATCCTTAAAGATACGAGGGATATTCTATAGTGCAATAAATTATTTTTTCATCACTTAACTGAGAAGTGCCCTATCATTGGCGAACTGCTTGCCGCTGTTTTCAGAGAACTTAGCAATCAGAGCCTCGACGGTAAGGTTCTTTTTTTCTTCGCCCGAAACGTCATAGATAATCTTTCCGTCATTCATCATAACAAGGCGGTTACCGTACTTTATAGCGTCTGCCATATTATGGGTAACCATAAGAGCTGTCAGCTTATTATCATCGATAATCTTCTGTGAAAGCTCAAGTACCTTTGCGGCTGTCTTAGGGTCAAGAGCCGCCGTATGCTCATCGAGAAGCAAAATCTTAGGTCTTTTAAGAGTTGCCATAAGCAGCGTTACTGCTTGGCGCTGACCGCCGGAAAGTAGTCCTACTTTTGCCGACAGTCTGTTTTCAAGACCAAGCTCAAGGGATGCAAGAAGCTTCTTATACTCTTCCCTTTCGCTTTTTCTGACGCCCCACACAAACCTACGTCTTGTTCCTCTGCGTGCCGCGATTGCAAGGTTCTCGGCAATTTCCATATCGGGAGCCGTACCCTTCATAGGATCCTGAAAAACACGTCCCAAGAATTTTGCCCTCTTATGCTCAGGCATATTGGTCACATCAACGCCGTCAATCTCAATTGTACCCATATCGGGCTTCCACACACCGGCAACAGCATTGAGCATTGTTGACTTACCTGCTCCGTTACCACCGATTACCGTTACAAAATCCCCGTCACTGAGTTCAAGATTGAGTTCATTCAGAGCAACCTTTTCATTGACGGTTCCCGCATTGAACACCTTTTGCAGGTTGGTAATTTTAAGCATTTTCACTACCTCCTGCATTCGGATTTACTGCTTTTTGCTTCTTGAAGTATTTACCTTTAAGATAGGGTACTGCAAGGAACACGGCAACGATAAGTGCCGACAGCATTTTGAGATAATCGGTTTTAAGACCGAGAAGAATTACAAAATTATATATAATGTAATATACAACACCGCCGCAGATGACACCGATAAGGCTTACAACGAAATTCGGCATAATCTTTGTGGAAACCGAAAGACCTATAAATATTGCCGCAAGACCTATAACAATTGCCCCTCTGCCGTCATTGATACTCGCAGAGCCCTTATACTGTGCAAGAAGCGAGCCCGCAAGGGCAACAATACCGTTGGATATGGCAAGTCCCACAACCTTATTAAGGTCAACATTAATGCCCTGTGCTCTTGACATATCGGGGTTATCACCTGTTGATTTGAGGGTCAGACCGATTTCTGTATAGAAGAACAGAAACAGGGCGACTATCGTAAACACAGTAATACAGCCTGCTACAACTATTGCCTTATAATTATCGCTCATACTGAGAAGCGACGGGCTTTGTGCAGCAAGGAGTGAAACAAGGGATTTTCCGCCCAAAATATAAAGATTGACGGAATAAAGGATAAGCTGAGTCAGAATTCCAGCCAAAATTGAGGGAATTCCGAGAGCAGTATGAAAGGTACCCGTAAGAATTCCCGTAATTGCTCCCGCAACAAATGCTAAAAGCATACATACAGGCGTCGGAACCCCTCGTGTCATAAGGACTGCGCAAACACAAGCACCGGTACAGATAGAGCCGTCAACCGTAAGGTCAGCAATATCAAGTATTTTATATGAAATATACACACCTATTGCCATAAGTCCCCATATAAGCCCCTCGGCTATTGCACCGGGCAACGCATTTAAAAAGTACATTTTTTACCTCTGATTATCAATTATTCTACGGGAACGGAAATGCCGAGCTTTGCGCAGAGCTCTTCATTATATGTAACTGTAGGAGTAAGAGTTGTAACTTCATAATCAGCTACAGTCTTATTGCCGAGAAGGATTTCTGCTGCCATTTCGCCTGTTTCATAGCCGAGCTTATAATAGTCAATCGCAAGGCTTGCATAGCATACAGCTCCGCCGTAGCTTGTGTATACGGGAACAAGCTTTTCGTTACAGATATTGCCTACGATAGTATCATTCTGAGCAACAGTATTGTCGGAGGGAACATAGATTGCCTTGGATTCACTTGCCGCCTTTGTAACGATTGCCTGAAGCTCTGTTGTTTCAGAGAAGGTATATGCAGCAACTTCAATACCCTTTGCTTCAAAGAGTTCCTTTACAGCATTATACTGTACAAGTGAATTTGATTCATTTGTGCAGTAGATAACGCCTACCTTATCGCCTGCAACGAGGTGAAGTGTATCAATCATCATCTGAGCCTGTTCGTCAAAGGGAACTGCATCTGAAGTACCTGTTACGTTTGCAGGAATATTGCCGCCGAAGGTGTCGTTATAGTCAGTAACGGATGTACCGAGAACGGGAATTTCAGTTGTGGCAGTAGCTGCTGCTGTAAGTGCAGGTGTAGCATTTGCCATAATGAGATCAACCTTCTTGGAGGTGAATGTATTTATAACCGTTGAGCAAAGGCTTGCATCGCCTGCAACCTGAACGTCAACGTCAACCTCTTTGCCTGCCTCTTCCATAGCGGCATTAAGAGCATCAACAAAACCGTTTGTAGCCTGGTCAAGAGAATCGTGAACCATAAGCTGGCATACGCCTACGGTGAGTTTATCTGTTTCACCGCCCTCTGCGGGTGCTTCGGTGCAGGAAGGAAGAATAACGGTTGCTGCGAGCATTAAGCAAGCAAGGATTACGCTTAAAATCTTCTTTGTTTTCATTTTCTTTTTCTCCTTTAATAAAAAAGTTTATATTTTCAGGGACTTGCCCCAAATGACACAATAAAAAAATCCCCGTACCCTTAAAAGGATACAGAGACGTCAAAAAACGTGTTACCACTCTGCTTCGCCCTTCCCTTTCGGAAAAGAGCCTCATAGACGCATCTTACGCCCTTTCGTTTTACGCACGAACCACGTCACTTCCTACAAGGCAAATACCCTTCAGAGTGCAGCTCCCGAAATGAATTCACAGGACATCACCTTACGTCTTACACCACCCGACGCTTCTCTTTGCGGCTCCGTTCCGGCTACTGGTTTTCGATCACAGCCTTTAGCATATTCACTTTATGAGCAGATTTTATCACACAATTTTTTGCAAGTCAATAAGCTTTGAAAAAGTTAAAAATATCCGCTATTAATTTTTGAAAGACATCCAATCGATGTTTACAAAGCAGGCTGTGCGAGGGCTTTTGTTTACACTTTATTAATTTTTCTTTTTTCAAAGCTCGGGCATTATTCTCATTAAAAGGTATTACTCCATAAATTAACAAAATTCACTTGAAAAGGTACGAAAACTATAATAGAATAGAGAAAAATACTATAGGAGAATACATATGAAATACATTATAATCATAGGCGACGGTATGGCTGACTACCCTATCGAAAGCCTTGGCAACAAGACACCCTTAATGGTAGCTAAGAAGCCGAGAATGGACTATATGGCACGTAACGGTATTGTCGGCTTTACGGCAAATGTTCCCGAGGGTATGGTGCCCGAAAGTGACACGGCAAATCTTGCGGTTATGGGATACGACCCGAAAATTTATTCCAAGGGCCGTTCACCCCTTGAAGCTCTCAGTATGGGAATTGATATGGCAGAAAACGAGACGGCATACAGAATAAACACGGTTGCTCTCACCGAAAACGACTGCCCTTACGAGGAGCAGGTAATCCTTGACCATTCGGCTGACGAAATTTCAACAGAAGAATCAACTATTCTTGTAAACGCACTTCAGGAGGCTATGGGAGATAAGGCAAAAACATATCATCCCGGCATAAGCTACAGACACTGTCTTATCTGGAAGGATGCTCCCGCCGTTTTAGACTTTGCAAGACCTCACGACCATCTCGGCAAGGTTATAAAGGACTATCTTCCTTCGGGCGAGGTCGGTGCACCCTATCTTGAAATTATGAAGAAGAGCTACGAGATTTTAAAGAATCATCCCGTAAACCTGAAGAGAAAAGCAGAAGGCAAGCTTCCTGCGAACTCTCTCTGGATATGGAGCCCCGGCAAGAAGCCGCAGCTCGCTTCTTTCACCGAAAAGTACGGCAAGAAGGCGGCCGTTATCTCGGCTGTTGACCTAATCAAGGGTATTGGCAAGTGTGCAGGTATGGAGGTTATTGACGTTGAAGGTGCGACAGGCAACGTACACACAAACTTTGACGGCAAGGCACAGGCTGCAGTTAAGGCACTCAGAGACGGATGCGATTTTGTATATGTTCACGTTGAAGCACCCGACGAATGCGGTCACAGAGCAGAGCTGGAAAACAAGATTCTTTCAATCGAGCTTATCGACGAGAAGATAATCGGCTACATTGAGGACGAAATGAAGAAGGACGGCGAGGACTACCGTTTCCTTATTCTTCCCGACCATCCAACACCGCTTGCACTCAGAACACATACGATGGATCCTGTTCCCTACATTTTCTATGACAGCAAAAATGAAGTGCAGTCGGATGCGGTAAGCTACGACGAAAGCTTTGGCGGCAACGTGGAAGATATGAAGCTCAAGAGTTACGACAAGGGATTTGAAATGATTGACGACTTTTTTGCGTAAATGAAATTTGGAGATGACTGCGGTCGTCTCCTTTTTTGTCTCTTTGGGCGGATAGAAATTTCGGCTGGATGTCGGGGACGCCATCCCCTACGACATAAATAAGTAAAAAACGAAGATTTGATATTTACAAATCATTCGAAAAGTTATATAAATACCCTCAAAGGAGTGGTGTAAATGAACGGATTTCCCAAAGGCGCGAGGGTTGTTTTCCTCGGCGACAGCATAACACACACAAACGACTACATAGCAAGAATTACCGACTATTATCACAAGAATTTTCCCGAAAGAGGTGTAAACTTCTACAACTGCGGTGTCTCGGGCGGAAATCTCGGTACTTTACTTGCAATTTTTGATGAGGACATAATCGTACACAGACCCACTCACGCTGTTATTATGATTGGCATTAACGATTCGGAAAGATACTTACTTTCCGACCTTCCGAGGGGCAAGGAACGCTACGACAGAATGCTTTCGGCATTTAACGTATACAAAGAAAGGCTAAGTACAATATGCCAAAAGCTTAAAGCTCTTGGCTGTGAAATAATAATGTGTACTCAGACTCCCTATGACGAGTATCAAGAGAGCAATAAACCGGCTTACAAGGGCGGATTTGCTCTGCTTTCAGCGTATGCGGAATATATATGAAGCTTTGCAAGAGAAAAAGACTACAAGCTATGCGATTATCACACGTACATATCAAAGGTTGCACAGTCCGAAGCTATTATAAATTCCGACAGAGTGCACCCCAACGAGCTTGGTCATTATTATATGGCAAAGTGTTTCCTTGAGTTTCAGGGGTACGACATCGGGCAGTACAAGGCTATTCCCGAGTATCTGAAAGAATGGCGGGAAAAGGTTGATATACTCCGCAACATTCATGCGACAGAACACATGGTTATTCAGGACTATTCCTTAACTCACGAGCAGAGATTAGAAAAGGCAAAGGCTTTTATTGGCAATCCGGTTGAGAGTCCATACAAGGATTATTTTCTTATTTTGGCGAAAAGGTATCTTGAAGATAAGCCGAAGCAAAAACAGATTGAAGAAGAGATTGTCGAGCTTATGGAAGTTGAGTTTAAAAAAAGAAAAAGATAAGCGCGGATAATTCCGTCCTTTTATGTTTCGCATTCTCCCACCGTATTTGCCTGCGGCAAAGCCACCTCCATCCCGTAGGGAGGCTATCCTGCATAATGCAAAAATCCCTTGTGTTTGTTGACACAAGGGATTGATTTGTTATGCGACAATTATAATTTGAAAGGCACTATCGCTTCCTGCAAAAACACCCGTGATTACTCACGGGTGTTACTGTTTATATTCGGGATTGCTTACTCTTCGTCTTCGATAAGACCGCAACCTTCGCAGGATTCTGCTTCGCAGTCACAGCATTCGTCGAAGTAATCGTCATCTTCGATTTCAAAAATTTCGCTTTCTACGTCGCCGAGATCCTGATCAAGCTCGTCAGCATATTCGTAGAGAGAATCAATGTCATCATATATAAGCTCGATTTCGTCTGCCATATCGTCGAGAATGTCAACGATTGCATCGATAATCTTGCCTTCCTTTGTGGAAACGTCGTATTCCATACCTTCCATAAGGCCCTTGAGGTGAGCTACCTTATTCTTAATTTCCATTTTACTTACCTCCTAAAAATTGTGTGTTTATTATAGTTTGACCGCCCAGCTTTATGGTGATCAAACGACCGAGATGAGCGACACCTAATATAACGGTTTCAGGGAACACCCCCGGACATTTGGTGTCGAGCTGTCTCGACTAGGCGCGTTCGAGGTATTCGCCTGTTCTTGTGTCGATCTTGAGAACATCGCCGATGTTGATGAAGAGGGGAACCTTGATCTGAGCGCCTGTTTCAAGAGTAGCGGGCTTTGTAGCACCCTGAGCTGTATCACCCTTGAAGCCGGGTTCTGTTTCGGTTACCTCGAGTTCAACGAACATAGGAGGTTCAACGGAAATAACTGTACCCTTGTAGGATACAACCTTACACATCATCTCTTCCTTAACGAATTTGAAAGCATCACCGAGCTTGTTAGCGTCGATAGGTGTCTGTTCGTAGCTTTCCATATCCATAAAGTAGTAGAGCTCGCCGTCAGAGTAAAGATACTGCATATCCTTCTTTTCAACGATAGCTGTGGGATACTTGTCTGTAGGGCTGAATGTCTTTTCAATTACAGCACCTGTTACTACGTTTCTGAGCTTTGTTCTTACGAACGCTGCACCCTTACCGGGCTTTACGTGCTGGAATTCAATTATCTGCATTACTGCGCCATCCATATCGAATGTTACGCCATTTCTGAAATCGCCTGCTGTTACCATTGTCTGTTTCCTCCAAAATTGGTTTTTCTATAATTTTACTCTGTAATTATACCACACATAATGATGTATTTCAATAGTTTTTTCAAAAAAAATGCTACAGTCAGCAAAAATTCGCTCTAAATCACAATAAGTTCCTTGCTGCTGAGAGTAAGATTGTCAAATCCGCCATCTCTTACACGTACAATATCCTCTATTCTTACGCCGTATCTGCCCTCAAGATAGATGCCGGGCTCAACCGATATTACTACGTTTTCGGGGATAATTGCTTCTACACCCGAGGCAAAATTCGGTCCCTCGTGAATTTCAAGACCGAGTGAGTGACCGAGAGAATGTCCGAAGGTGCCTGCGTACCCTGCTCCGTCAATTACGCTGCGGGCTGCAAGGTCTGCTTCTTTTCCCAGAATACCTGCCCGAATCACCTCAAAAGCTGCCTTCTGAGCATCAAAGACTGTATTGTAAACCTTAAGCATTTCGTCGTCGGGCTTGCCGATACAGATTGTTCTTGTCATATCCGAGCAATATCCGCCGTATTTTGCGCCGAAGTCCATAGTGAGGAAGCCCTTGGATACGGGAATGTTTTCCGGCGCACCATGAGGAAGCGATGACTTTTTGCCGCTTATGGCAATAGTGTCAAAACTGAGACCTTCGGCACCGTTTCTAAGCATATAATAGTCCATTTCAAGCTGAAGCTCACGCTCGGTAAAATCGCTTCTGTGGATATTGTCCGAAATATATTTTACCGCAAATGTGAAGGTTTTATCGGTAATTTCCTGAGCTTTTACGATATTGGAAAGCTCTTCCTCTGTCTTTATGCCGCGGATTTCCGCCATTATTCCCGAACCGCCGGGGATAAGCTCTGCAAAGTCGATGGAGTTGTTGTACCAGTTGTATGTACCATAGGAAAGAAAGCCGTCTTCAAACAGAATTTTTTCGCATCCCGAAAGAAGGTCTTTCAGGGTTTCCATAAACTTTCCGTCCTGAAGTCTTACATCAATGTCTTCATCCATTATACCCTGCTTCTGCTTTATGCAGGCAGATTCATAGTAACGAAAATCCGTAAAAAATGTAATTTTTCCATTTCTTACAACAACAGTTCCTGCCGAGGACTGAAAGGAAGTGACGTATCTTCTGTTGACGGGTGAAAGCAGTATTAAAGCGTCGGCTTTTTCTGCCACCTTTTCGCATATTTTAATATTATTCGGTCTCATTATAACATTCCTTAGCAAATCAATATTTTCGAAGAACTCCGAAGGATTTCAACCACAATTCTTAATTCTTCATTTATGAAAAATTGCATAGTAGCAATTTTTCATTGCCAGTGCATCCTCTGCCTGCGTGCCGTCGGATTCGCAGATGATTGTGGGCGTCACACCAAGCTCGTATATCGCCTGCATAAGAGGTTCAAAGCTCGGTCCAAAGGTTTCGTCGGCAAATGTAAGATGTCTCTTTTCGCCGCCGTTTGTGTACTCGATTTTAGAAAAGTGACAATGCAGATTCTGTGCCGCCTCGGGTGATACACCCTTTGCAATTCTGTCAAAGACACGTTTATAGTCATCGACGGTAACAAACACGCCGCCCATTTCCCTTGCGTTCATATGTCCGAAGTCCACAACGGGTACTACCGTTTTATCAACAGAGCACATATCAATAACTTCATCCAGAGTTCCGAACTGATTGACCTTGCCCATAGTTTCAATGCCAAGGTCAAAGCCGTAGAGGTCTGCTTCGTAAAGTACGTCAATTGCCAAGCGAAGGGCATCCTTTGCATAATCAGCCGCCACTTCCCTTGAAATTTTTGCACAGGAGCCTGCGTGAATCACTATAGTTTTACCGCCCATTTCGCGAAGCGCTATTGCACTTTCCAATATATACCTTGAGCTGTTATTTCTCTTTTCCTCTTCAACAGAAGAAAGTGAAATGAAGTAAGGGGCGTGAATAGACAGGCTGATGCCCGCCTGTTTTGCATTGTCGCCGAGCGTTTTAAAGCTGTCAAGATTCTTTGGCACTCCCCTGCCTGCCTCATACTCGTAAGCATCAAGTCCGAATTTCTTTATCCAGAAAGGTGCTTTTGTTGTGGGAAGCTTTGTGAGGTGGAAAGAGTCTGAGTTTCCGCCGGGGCCGAATTTTGGATATGACATATTTATCACCTGTTAAAATGTTTTTTTAGGACAGTCGAGGACGCCTGTCGTTACAATTTAGTTTGACAAAAGCCGAGGAACCATTTGGTTCCTCGGCTCCATAGGTACGAGAGTATTGATTATTCAGCGGCTTCCTCAGCTGTTTCTTCTACAGCTTCCTCAACAACTTCTTCAACAACTTCTTCAGCTACTTCCTCAACTGCTTCTTCTTCGGGTTCGAGAAGAGCGCGCATTGAAAGGCTGACTCTCTTTGCTTCAAAGTCGATTGCTGTAATCTTTGCAGTTACTACATCGCCAACGGAAAGCTCATCAGCGGGCTTTGCAATCTTCTTGTTGGAAATCTGAGAAATATGGATAAGGCCGTCGATGCCGGGGATGACTTCTGCAAATGCGCCGAAGGGTGTAAGACCTGCAACCTTTGCTTCAACTACATCGCCTTCAGCATACTTTTCGGAAAGGATTGTCCAGGGATTCTCTGCATCAACCTTGTGGCCGAGAGAAATTCTCTTGTTTTCCTTATCGAGTGCCTTAACGAATACATCGATTTCTTCGCCAACCTTAACAACTTCGGAAGGATTCTTGATTCTCTTCCAAGAAAGCTCAGATACGTGAACCATACCGTCAACGCCGCCGAGATCTACGAATGCACCGTAGTTAGTGATGGACTTAACCTTACCTGTGAATCTCTGTCCTTCTTCAACTGTTTCCCAGAACTTAGCTTCAGCAGCTTCTCTTTCAACTCTTGCTGCAGCTCTCATTGAACCGACAACTCTCTTTCTTGCCTTTTCAACGCTGATAATCTTGAAGGAAACTTCCTTACCTGCATATACCTGAAGATCCTTTTCTTCGTAAGCTTCTTCACGTCTGGGAAGTGTTGTCTGAGAAATAGGAATAAATACTCTTACGTTCTTGCAGAGAACCGCAATACCGCCTCTTGTGATTTCCACAACCTTGCCTGTAACGATTTCGCCGCTTGCTTCTACTGCTTCGATTTCATCAAAGCACTTAACTGCGTCAATCTTTACCTTAGAAAGTGTGATTGTACCTTCTGCATCGTTAGGCTTAATAACGATTGCTTCGATTTCGTCTCCAACCTTAACAATGTCTTCAAGCTTTACTGAAGAATCCATTGTCATTTCGGAATGAGGGATAATACCTGTGTATTTAACACCAAGGTCAAGATGAACCTCGGTAGGTGTTACTGAAGTTACAATACCCTTTGTTGTTTCTCCTGCACGGAGTCTCTTGAAGGACGCATCAAGCATCTCCTCAAAGCTCATGTTTTCGTTGATTTCTGTCATCATGTTGTTGTTTCGCCAGAAGCGGTTATGATGATTTCACTCGCTCTGACTTTTACCTCCTCTAATATATCATCAGGTGTCGATGCACCTGCTGTTATCCCTACGGTGAAAACTGTATTTGGCCGCAACAGCTTTTCTCTGCAAAGACAGGCAATTGTTTTTTCGTCTATCTCATCTGCAGTTTCCACAAGATATGTCGCAAGGCAGTTTTCGGAAGAAATATCAAACAGCTTCTTTGTGTTGGAGCTTTTCTTTCCGCCTACCACAAGCATTACGTCACACTCTTTGGAAAGCTTAACAACCTCATTCTGTCTTTTTTCCGTAACACCACATATTGTATCAAATATTTTTGAATTTGTATATAGTTTTTTTGCAAGTTTTTGACAATTTACATATTTTTCATTATTATATGTAGTTTGCGACGTTAAAACGAAACACTTTTCAAAATTTGTTAATTTGTTGTTTAACGTTTCTCTGAGTTCTTCCTCATTGCCGCAAACCACCGCGTCACAATGGGCATAGCTTATTGTACCTACAGCCTCGGGGTGCTTTTTATCCCCCATTACCACGCAAAGGTCTGCATCCCCCGTGTTTTTATCAACAATCTCGTGAATTCTCTCAACATACGGACAGGTTGCATTGACATATTCAAAGCCTGCTTTGTCAAGATATTCCACAAGCTCCTTCTTGATACCGTGGGCACGTACCACAAGGACTATATTTTCCTTATCCTTTTCCAGGGTGGAAAGATCCTCTTCTTCAATTACGAACACATTCTGTTTTTCGAGACGGGCGACAAAAACGCTGTTATGTATGAGTTCGCCAATAGTATAAATCGTTTTATCGGTTTTCTTTCTTAATTCCTCAACCGTATCCACCGCACGTCTTACGCCGAAGCAGAAGCCTGCGTTTTTTGCCGTGACAATTTTCACTCTTGTATTATTTTGCATCGGCTTTTTCCTTCATTTCATCGCAAAGCTTACAGATATCGGCAAAAATTTCGCCCGTTATTCTTTCATAATCTTCACGCTCGCCCGTAAAGCCAAGCTCATCATATGTTTTGGGTTTGCCTATCTTTACATATACCTTTTTGAAAACCTTTATCCTGTAGTCCTTTGTATAAATACCGATAGGCACGATAGTTGCCTTTGAGTGCTTTATAAGAAGTGCTGTGCCGCCTTTTACCTCGGTAGTCGAAGGATGACAGTCAGGGCATCTTGTTCCCTGCGGAAACAGGCAGATTCTGCCGCCGTCTTTCAGAGCACTTATTGTCATCTTCAAGGTTACAAGGTCATTACCCGTTCTGTCTATGGGGAATGCTCCGAGAAGCTTCAGAAGCCATTTTAGAACAGGAACGTCGAACAGCTCCTTTTTAGCCATAAAGTTTATGGGCTTCTTTGTTTCACAGGCAACTATTACAGGGTCCCAGTTTGACATATGATTTATGGCATAGACAACGGGCCCTTCCACATTTTCATTTTCAAGACCTTCGGTTTTTGTTCTGAAAAGAAGCTTTAAAACCCATTTTGCTATCCAAGCTATGCCGTTATAAAACCACATTGATTTTTTCATTGATTATCTCCAACACCTTTTCAATATTCGCACAGAGCTCCATTTCGGAGTTATCAAGCATTACCGCATCCTTTGCGGGCTTACAGGGTGCAAGCTTACGGGACGAATCGTTTTCATCGCGTTTAATCATATCCGAAAGCACGTCCTCATAGGTTACGTCTTTACCGTTTTCCAAAAGCTCCTTATAGCGTCTCTTCGCCCTTGCCTCGATTGTTGCATACATAAAGATTTTTACGTCTGCATCGGGAAGCACAACGGTGCCTATATCTCTGCCGTCCATAATCACGTTATTATTCTTTGCAAAGTCTCTCTGCATCTGAAGAAGAAATTCCCTTACCTTGCCGAGAGCAGAAACGGCAGATGCATACATTGACATTTCGGGAAGTCTGATTTCCGTTGAAACATCCTCACCCGAAAGGAACACGTGCTGTGTGCCGTCAACCCACTTAAGCTCAATATCTACCTTATTAAGATTATTGCCGAGGGTTTCCTCATCGCCGGGGTCTATATTATTTCTTTTGGCAAATACGCCGACTGTGCGATAGATTGCTCCCGTATCAACATACAAAAAGCCGAGCTTTGAGGCAACCGCCTTTGCCACCGATGATTTTCCCGAGCCCGAGGGGCCGTCTATTGCAATACTGTACATTTTCATTTTCCTTTCATAGGGGAGGTTATTCCTGCGAAGCGTTTAGTGCTGCAAGGTGTGCCGTTGAAAAGGCAATCTGAAGATTGAAGCCGCCGGTATAGGCATCAACATCGATTACCTCGCCGGCAAAGTAAAGTCCGGATACTATTTTTGATTCCATCGTCGAAGGATTTATTTCCTTTGTGGCAACGCCGCCCGAGGTTATAATTGCTTCATCCACGGGTCTGAAGCCGAAAATATCAACCTTGAATGCCTTGAGGGTTTCAAGAATTTTTCTTCGTTCTTCCTTTGTCAGCGAGTTGGGCTTCTGCTCTTTTCTTATGCCGCATTTATTTAAAAAGGGCACAATCATTTTAGAGGGCAGAAGGTCACTCATAGCGTTATCCATATTTTTATTTATATACTTTGAAAAGTCTGACAGAAGTCTGTTATCAAGTGTCTTTTCATCAAGAGAAGGCTTCAGGTCAATGCTTACGGTGTATCTACCCTCTGTCATCTCCCTCATATGGCTTGAAGCCGAGAGAACAAGAGGACCCGACATTCCGTAATGCGAAAAGAGCATCTCGCCCATTTCCTTGAAAATCACTTTATTCTTTTTATTATCTACAACAGAAAGCGTCACATTACGAAGCGAAAGCCCCATCATATCGCGGCAAGCCTTATCGTGGGAAACAAGGGGCACAAGCGAAGGTTTAATCTCTTTAATTGTATGCCCGAGCTTTTCGGCAAACCTATAGCCGTCGCCGTCAGAGCCTGTCTGAGGGTAAGATGCGCCGCCCGTGGCAACTATGCATCTGTCAAACTCCATCTGCGTTTTTCCGTCTACGGTGACCGAAGTAAAAACGCCGTTTTCGGAATTCACGGATGTGATTTTTTTATTGACAATCTTCACTTTATTTTCAAAGAGCTTATTCTTGAGAACCTTCAGAATATCTATTGACTTATCAGAAACAGGAAATACTCTGTTTCCCCTTTCAACCTTTAAGTGTGTTCCGCCCTTTTCAAAGAAATCCATTACATCCTGAGGTGTGAAGGAATTGAAGGAAGCATACATAAACTTTGAGCCGACGGGAACATTTTTCAGGAATTCATCCAGCGTACAGTCATTTGTGACATTACACCTGCCCTTACCAGTTATAAGAAGCTTTTTTCCAAGATATGCGTTATCGTAAAAGCGTTCGCTTTCCATTTCCCTTTGGGATTTATTCTTCTCAAAGAGGGTAACATCTGCGCCGTTTTCAGCAGCGGTTATTGCCGCCATCATACCGGCAGCACCTGCGCCTATAACGCAAACTCTTATTTTACTTTCTTGATTTTTCATATACGTCGTATTCTTCCCAGATTTTCTCAAGGTCTCTGAAGGTTTCCTTGAGTGTATCCTGTTTCTTTCTTCCGATAGCAACAAGAAGTGCATTTATGATGCTTAAGGGTGCTGCAAGTGAGTCGATAAAGGAAGCCATATCGCTCTTGGCATAAAGCTTTGAGTCCGCATATGCGGAAATGGGTGAAGTATCACCGTCGGTTATGGCAACAACCTTTGCACCCTTTTTCTTTGCAAATTCCGCCGCAAGCTTTGTACGGCTGGAATATCTCGGAAAGGAAATGGCAATAAGCACATCCCCCTCGCTTATTCTGAATATCTGCTCAAAGAGCTCGTTGGTACTGTTAGAGAAAAGCATATTTACGTTACCGAACATATAACCGAGATAATGATTCATAAAGTCGGCAAGCATACTTGAAGAACGTATACCAAGAAGAAATATATTCTTGGCGTTACAAATTGTTTCAACTGCCTCTTCAAAGGATTTTTCATCAATATTGGCAAGGGATGCCTTGATATTATTCATATCCACCGTAAGCACGTTTGAAAGAACACTTCCGTCTGCAAAGCGGCTGTCGGCAACACCCATTCTCTGAACGCTTGTCAGCTTTGAACGAAGGCTCTGCTGGAGCACCTTCTGAAACTCGGGATATCCCGAAAAGCCGAGCTCGATTGCAAATCTTACCACGGTAGATTCGGACACGCCCACCTCATTACCCAGCTTTGTAGCCGTAAGATATGCGGCAACCTCGCCCGATTCCTTGATAAAGGCTGCAATCTTTTTATGGCTTTTGGACATTCCCGGGGTCTGCTCCTCGATTATTTCAAACAAATCCTTCTGCATTTTCAATACCTCGATTTTGCAAATTTGAGCACTGGTACAACAGATATATTATCGCATTTATTGTCGGATTTGTCAAGTAATTTTACATAGTTTATTGACGATATCGGTAACATATGATAGAATAATTACAGAAAATGCACAGGAGAGAATTTTATGGTTTTACTGCCCCGTCTCTTTGAAGAACGGATGAAAAAGCTTCTCGGAGACTCTTACGACTCTTTTTACAACGAAATAACAGGCGCTTCGCCATCAAAGGCATTTTTTCTTGCCGAAAAATCGCTAAAGGACGAGAATTTATGTACAAATCCCATTCCCTTCTATGAAAACGGCTTTTACTCAGAGCTTGACGGAATCGGAAATCAGCCTTTACATCACGCAGGCGGCATATATGTTCAGGATCCTTCGGCGATGGCTTCGGTGGCGTCCCTTGAAGGATACGAGTTCAAGAATGTACTTGATATGTGTGCATCCCCCGGCGGAAAAAGCCTGGGTGCCGCAATCAGAATGAAGGACGGCGGAGTACTTGTATCCAACGAGTATGTGCCGGGTCGTTGCAAAACGCTTGTGGGCAACATAGAGAGATTCGGCATAAAAAATGCAATTGTCACCTGTCTTGATATGACTCAAAAAAGCGAGCTCCACGAGATTTATGACAACTTCTTTGACCTTATAATCTGCGACGCACCCTGCAGCGGTGAGGGTATGTTCAGAAAATACCCCAAAGAGGCACTATCGGAATGGTCGGTCGAAAACATAAGGGTCTGCGCCGAAAGGCAAAAGGAAATACTTGACAATGCCGCTTCGCTTTTAAAAGACGGAGGGCTTCTTCTCTACTCCACCTGCACCTTTTCCTTAGACGAAAACGAAATGCAGGCAGACGGATTTCTTTCTCGGCATCCTGAATTTGAGCTTATTCCCGTAAGTCAAAAGGTGCAGGATGTGACGGCAAGCGGGTGTTTATTTGACGGCTACAAGAACGACAGCATAACAAACACAAGAAGGTTTTATCCGCACATTTCAAAGGGTGAGGGTCAGTTTATCGCACTTTTCCGAAAGACAGGATGTGCGGGTGAAGCAAAAAAAGACAGGTACAAAAGTCCGCTTATCAAACCGAGCGAAGCGGAAATCAAGGTGTTATCGGAATTTACAAAGAAGGCTGTTAAGGATTTCGATATATCAAAGGTATACAAGTACAACGAAAACCTTATTTACATTGATTTTGATGCAAAAATTCCGTCAAAAAAGGTATTCTCCTGCGGTGTAAAGTTAGGTGAGATAATAAAGTCGAGATTTGAGCCGCATCATCAGTTTTTCAAGTGTTTCGGCAAGGAATTCAAGAATGTCATTGATTTACATGACGGTGATGACAGAATTACGAAGTATCTTCACGGTGAGGTTATTGAGGCTGATATTGAAAACGGCTGGTGTGCCGTAATGTATGAGGGTCTCGTACTTGGCGGCGGCAAAGTTGTTGACGGTGTGGTCAAGAATCATTATCCTAAGGGGCTGAGAACTGTATAAAACAAAAGGAGTACGGACAATTTTCGTACTCCTTTTCACACACATCGATTGCAAGGTGTAGTGTGTTACACTTTTAGTTGCACTCTCGGGCGGTGATAAGCCTCCCTTGTGTAAAGGGAGGTAGATTGCAAAGCAAGACGGAGGGATTGTAACAAAGCAGAAATTTATCGTAAAACAATCCCTCAGCCGCCTACGGCGTCAGCTCCCTTTGCACAAGGGAGCCTTTGTTTTCTGCGTTCCGATAGTCCGTCTACTATTCCTGACAAGCACTGCTTTTGCGGTCACAAAAATGAAGCCCCGCACGATGCGGGGCAAGGAATTACTTGGATGCTTTTTTGCGAATTTCGGAAATAAAGTCGCTCTCATTTCCGTCAAAAAGAATATCCAGTATTTTAATTATTTTCTCTTTATAACTACTATCGTTTTCGGTTTCAGAAAGTGCGGTCAAATGATAAGACAAAAGCCAAGCCAACGGTTCTATTGCAGATTTTGCTACTTCGTTTTTCTCTACATTGTCGTTCAAAATTCGAACCAACGCAGTTTCTCTTGTTTTATACAGATTGGGAAGTTTGGCGGCATATTCTACCGCCTTTTCATAATCTCCGTATCTATAATATGCATCGGAAATATTAAACAGTGCGGCACCTCTGATTTCCGAATCATCACAGTATCTAAGAATCTGTTCATGAAGTATAATAGATTCTTTTAAATACTCTTTCTTTTCCTTTTCAGTACCGTCAAGCCGTTCAAGAGAAGCAGATAATTGAATCAGCAACAATGCGTTATTGGGATAGATTTTCAACGCACCTCGCATGAGTTCGACATTTTCTTTGTGATTTCCCAACGCCATGTTTTCTTGCCATTTCCGATTGATATCGTCAAGTCTTTGGGCAGAAGATATTTCATCCATTCCAATCAACTCATCAACAGACACACCAAAATAATTTGCAAGTGTGGGAAGCATCATTATGTCCGGATATCCTTTGCCTCTTTCCCATTTACTGATGGCTTGATATGAAATGCCAATATGAGCTGCCACCTCTTCTTGGGTCAAATCTCTGGCACAACGCAACTTCTTAAGCTTATCACCGATCATTAGTTCCATAGTATTAACCTCCAAACCAAGTTATTCTGACGCGTCTGAATATATTATACAGTGTTTTGGGTTACAAATCAACAACCGCAACATAGAGTAAACTCTACCAATCGTAGTATTTTTCCATAAAAAAAGACATAGCCATAATAAGCTATGTCACAGCTTGTCTACAAATCGTTATGACAAAGATTGTTACGCGCCAACAACTCTGATGAGGTTAAAAAGCAGCACTTTGTGCTATTTAC
>CAZTNR010000032.1:0-20758 GCA_964614955.1 uncultured Oscillospiraceae bacterium
ATGGGTTTGGATATGGAATGGCACCGCTTGATGGAATAACAAGAACCATGAGTGCGCGATATTATAAAGATGGTTCCGAAATACTTATTCCGCAAAAAGGGAAAAATCCACGCCGTCTTACTCCTCGGGAATGTGCAAGATTGCAAGGATTTCCGGATAGTTTTAAAATTCCGGTTTCTGATACACAGGCATATAAACAATTTGGCAATTCTGTTGTAGTTCCACTTATTACTGATATTGCTTGCTTGGTCGTGAGCAAACTTGAAGAACTGGATGGTGCATACAGATGAAAAACGGATATTTATCACAATATTTTATTGGTGTAATAGCAAAACAATTAAGTGCTGTCGAAGCAAATCTTGACAAAAGTAATCAGCACGAATTCAATGGTATAGCATCAATGAAAAAGCTTCTTGGCACGAAAAGACAAAAATTCGATACAACATTTATGTTTCTTGATGATGAAATTTCACCTGTAATAGACAATGGATTTTTAACTTGGTATGATGCTCGTGAAAAGCATCCAACTCGTTCAGAATACAGATTATTTTTCCCTACAACAAATGTATCTAAGCTAGCATCTGTTGGAGATATTTTATTTATAGCATTAAAGCCCAATAATACGATATTGGTTATCATCGCACCAAACAACTCTACGATTGCTTCTCAGCTTATATGGTTATTTGGTGTCGATATTAGCGAAAGTTTCTCGGTATCTGACAATTTTGACAGTGAAGATAAAAAGCTTGAATATGCTTCAAAATATATTTTAGAACAGATAGGCATTACTATAGAAGAACAGGAAAATGAATATCTTGATGAAATGCTTGACTTGTTTGATGGTAAATTTCCAACGACAAAAGAATTTTCGTCTTATGCTCGATCTACTTTGAATGAAATCAGTGCTTTAGATAATCCCGATAATGTTCTTTTAAGCTGGCTTAATCGTGAGGAAGAATTATTCAGAACGCTGGAAAAACATATTATTCAAACAAAACTTACAACCGGATTCAAAGATGTTGATGAATTTATTTCTTATTCACTCTCCGTACAAAACAGACGAAAGAGCCGAGTTGGTCAATCATTGGAAAATCATTTTGAGGAAATTCTTAAATCAAGAAATATTCAATATGATAGAACAAAAATTACAGAAAATAAATCAAAGCCGGACTTTATATTCCCGAGTATAGACCAATATCACGACATAAACTTTCCTACTGAAAAATTAACTATGCTTGGAGCAAAAAGCACTTGTAAAGATCGTTGGAGGCAAGTATTAGCAGAAGCAGATAGGATAGAGTACAAACATCTTCTTACTCTCGAAGTTGCGATAAGTACCAATCAAACAAATGAAATGATACAGAAAAATCTTCAATTAGTTATTCCAAAACCAATACATAAAACATATACTCCCATACAGCAAGAGTGGTTAATGGATGTAAATACATTTATATCCATGCTACAAGAAAAACAAGTATCGGTTAGATAATCGTCCGGGACTGTAACAAGCAGGGAAAATGTATCGCACTTTCCAATTATTTAGGATAATCCTAAAACCTTATGAAATGGAACGACACGCAGGTCGTTCCCTACAATGCGGTTCCTCGGAAACCGCCGAACCCTACGATAAAAGGCTGAACGAAATCAATCGTTCAGCCTTTAAAATTACTGTCCTTAAGAGCACACTCCATAACCCGAGGCTTTTTGCTATCTGAAATATAATCTGTTAAGGCTTCTGTAATAATCCTTGTCTATTGAGTCAATTTGTTCTTTGGTTACTCTGTAAGCCCAGTTACCTTCAGCTTTTCCGGGAGTATTTATTCTAGTATCTGCTCCAAAACCGAGAATGTCTTGTATAGGAAGAATAACAACAGAGGCGCTTGATGCAAGCATAGTTCTTATAATGCTCTTGCATCCGTCTTTCCAGTCGCCTGTATGACCGCAGTATGAGAGCATTTTTTGACGTGTTTCATCGTCAAGCTCCCATAAATAACCCAAAAGCGTGTTGTTGTCGTGGGTTCCTGTATATGCAATACAGTTTTCTATATAGTTGTGGGGCATATGTGTGCTTTCGCCGTCAAAAAGGAAGCCAAATTGAAACACACGCATACCGGGAAAGGTGCTGTCTTTTACAAGCTTATCGACTTCGGGTGTAATATCGCCTAAGTCTTCGGCAATTATTTCCATATCGCCTGCAGCCTCGGTAATGGCTTTAATTAAGCTTATGCCCGGTCCCTTAACCCATTTGCCTTCTTTTGCGGTTTTTGCTTTTGCGGGAACAGCCCAGTAAGATTCAATTCCTCTAAAATGATCTATTCTTACCATATCGAACAGAAGCGACATATGCTTAATACGGTCGCACCACCATCTGTAACCGTTTTTCTTCATATTCTTCCAATTATAAAGCGGGTTGCCCCAAAGCTGACCGTCTTCGCAGAAATAATCCGGCGGAACTCCGGCAACGTGGGTGGGTCTTCCGTTCTTGTCAAGTCTGAACGATGCCGTGTCAGACCATACATCAGAGCTGTCGTGCGACACATAAATCGGAATATCTCCGATGATCTTTATTCCCTTGTCGTTTGCGTATTTTTTGATTTCAGCCCATTGAGTGAAAAATTCGTACTGAATAAACTGCCAGGCAAAAAGCGTGTCCTTGTCGAATTTCTCAGTTGTCCAGTTTAGCCATTCTGCATTGTTATTGCTGTCTTTAAGCGCCATAAACCTGCAGAATGAAGCTATGTACGGATTGTTCTTTATAAATTTTGTAATCTGCTTTCTGTCTTCAACACGTGATGAAGCTGTTTTCAGCAGGTTGAAGCGCCCTTTTGAAAGTCTGTCAAACTCACACAGCCAAGGCGAAACTTGCTTTGCATCCTGAAGCTCGGCTTCTGTGATTAGACCCTTTTCATATAACATCTCTAAGTCTACAAAATACGGATTTCCGCTGAAGGATGAATAAGATTTGTAAGGTGAATTGTGGTCATCTGCCATATTGAATGGAAGAACCTGCCAAAGCGAAAAGCCGCAATCTGACAGAAAATCGATAAAATACTTTGCATTTTTGCCGAATGAACCTATTGAATAATCTCCGAAAAGGGAAGAAATGTGCATTAATACGCCGCTTTTGCGTGCCAAATATACCACCTGTCTTTCTGTAAATATTGTATCATTGAAACGGACTGTTGTCAATAAATAGCCCCGAATTGATTCGGGAACCGAAGAATCAGTTTACTTGAGTAAACTTTTCATTTCTAAAATATTCAGGCAAAAACTCAACATCTATCGTTTTGTCAACATATCCGCGCAAAATGTCGTATGATATGGAATGTCCGTAATATGTTCTTACACCGTGAACAGAAGCAAGCTCGTTTGTATAGTTTTCCATTTTATAAACATTGTTGTTGTAAAAATCGCCCGTAAAATGGAATACTGTAGGTGTGAAGATTACATTTTCAAGATACGGCTCTGTGCTTTCGGAGTGGACAATATCAAATCCAATAATGCCGCCGACCATATTGTATGCGTAGTCCTGCTGTGCCATAAAATTGCCTAATGAGTATACGCAAAGCGTCTTGTTTCCGTCCGCTCCTTCCAGCCATTCAACAGGCTGAATAACGTGGGGATGGTGACCGAGTATTACGTCAACGCCGTTGTCAGCAAACAGCTTTGCAACGCGCTTTTGATCGTCATTGGGCACGAAGGCGCCTTCATCACCCCAGTGTACGGACACAAATATCATATCTGCACATTCCCTGGCAAGTGCTGTCTGGCGTATGATATCTTGGTCATTAATATACGGTATAACTATAGGACTTGTGGATGACTTTGTCAGACCGTTGGTTGCGTAGGTATAAGACAGAAATGCTATTTTCAGACCGTCTTTCTCAAGCACCCGGATATTGTCGTAATCTTCTTGATTTTCATATCCGCCTATCATCAGAACTTCCTTGTCTTTCCAAAATTCAATTGTTCTTGAAAGACCGTCTGCACCCTTGTCAAGCATATGATTGTTGGAAATGTTTATAACATCAAATCCGAGTTCAATCAGGTCAAGACCTACCTCCTGAGGTGAATTGAACATAGGATAATACGACGGAGAATATCCGTCACCGCACATCAGAGTCTCCTGATTGATAAATGAAATGTCAGCATTTTCGATGATATCCGATACTCCGCTGTAGAATGGCTTGTAATTGTATTTTCTGCCGCCTTCAATTGCATTTTTCTTTGCATCCTTTGTTCCGTATATTATGTTGTCTCCGCAACCTATAAAGCTTGTTCGGTATTCAACGATTTTCGGCTCCTCAGGCTGCTCGGGCACAGCCATAACTTCTGCTTTTGTATCCGTGTACACCGATTCCGTCTCATTTGATATCTCCTTTTGTTTACAGGAAACCGCAAATACAAGAACAATTGATATAACTATTATTAAAAATTTGTTTTTCATTATATACCTCAGTAATATTTTACGTAAATTAATCGAATTTTTTGTTTTTTTCTCTGTAACTTATAGGTGATAAGCCGGTTTTTGATTTGAAAAGCTTACAGAAATACGAGCTGGAACCCATTCCCAGAAGGTCTGAAATTTCATCGACGTTCTTTTCTGGTAAATCAAGCAGCATTTCTTTTGCCGCATCAATTCTTCTTTCAATTATGTAGTTTTGCGGAGAAACACCGAAGGTTTTGATAAACAGCCGTCTGAGGTGAGCAGGTGAATATCCTGAAATTCTGCATAATTGCTCAATACTTATATTCTTGTAGTAATTGATGTTAATATACTCTGCAGCCGATTTTATTCTTGATGTCAGAATATAATCCTTGTTTGTATGCAGCGATTCAATAAGCAGGTTGTAGATTAGTTTCTGAAGTGAAAAGCTTGTTTTTAAACTGCTGTATAAAGCGCCTGAACGGTGACTGTCCAGAATATCCTTGAATAATGAAAGATGTGTTGTATTCTTTGTGACACTTTTTAATTCGGGGTCATAATCCGAGTCATAATTGAAGGCTATGTAGTATAAGCTGCTGTATGCATCGGTATTGTTGCTGATTGTTGCAATATCGCTTTTTTTTAAAAAAACAACATCGGACTTTTGAACTGTAAAGGATTCTTTTGCTAAATCAAATTGAAGAGAACCGTCTGAAATATAATAAAGAGAAGCGTTATTTATGTTTCTTTCCCATTTCCAATGAGGTCTGTACTTTTCAAAACCTGCGCCTATAAATTCCTTGATAGGGGACAAGGCAATAAAATCCGCTTTTTCAAACTTTTTCATTTATGATTTATTCCTTTCATATTATACAAGAAAATTTTACCAAATATTGCGATTGTTGTCAATCGTATGAGCGAAAAATATAATAAAATGAGCGAAATAACACTTGGCAAATAACAATTAATGATGTACAATTGAGTAAAGGAAAGTCTGAGGGGTGAAATTATGGCTTTTACGACTGCCGAAAAAATGGTTATGGATGCCATTGACGGTAATAAAGATAAAATAATTGAGATAGGTAAAAGGATTTTAAAGAATCCCGAGCTTGGTTTCAAGGAATTTCAGACATCGGCTCTTGTTAAGGAGCTGTTTGAAGAGCTAAAGCTTGATGTCAAGGACAAAATTGCATTTACAGGTGTCAAGGGTGTTCTCGGAGATAGTGATGATTTTAATGTTTGCATTATCGGTGAGCTTGACAGCGTCAAATGCTTTGAGCATCCCGATGCATCATTTCCTTCCGGTGCTGCCCACGCCTGCGGTCATAATGTGCAGCTTGCTAACCTTGTCGGTGCTGCAATAGGTCTTTCACAAAGCGGTGTTATTGATGACCTTTGCGGAAAGATTACATTTATGGCTGTGCCTGCAGAGGAGTACATAGAGCTTGAATACAGACAGCAGCTGAAGGATGAAGGTAAAATTAAATTCTTCAGCGGAAAACAGCAGCTCATATATGAAGGTGAATTTGATGATGTTGATGCGGCTATTATGGTTCACGCACAGCCCGAAACACCCGAAAGAGCAGTTTTTCTTGATGCAGACAGCCTTGGCTTTGTAATGAAAAATGTAACCTTCAAGGGAAAAAGTGTACACGCGGCAAAGCCCTTTGATGGCGTAAATGCTTTGAATGCTGCGGCTCTTGCAATTCTCGGTATACATACCTGCCGTGAAAGATTCCGCGAAGAGGATAAAGTCAGAGTACACTTTATTATTACAAAGGGCGGCGATATAGTAAATGCAGTGCCAAGCGAAGTTTGCCTTGAATGCCAGGTCAGGTCATCAAACCTTGATGCATTAAAGAAGGTCTCGGCAGATGTTGATGCTGCCATCAACGGTGCTGCTATGATGGTCGGTGCATCTGTCGATATTGAAACAATAGTCGGATATCAGCCCTTTAACCAAAGCGAGGAGCTTGGTAAAGTCTTTGAATCATCTGCGCTTGAGTTTATGGGTAATGAAAGTATTAAGCGCGGTGTAAGTATGACAGGCTCCAGCGATATAGGCGACGTCAGCCTTTTGCTTCCGACAATTCAGCCTATGGTCGGCGGCTTTAACGGTCAGCTTCACGCAAAAGAATTTGGCACTGCCGATGATTATACTGCGTATGTTTTACCTGCAAAAATTATGGCACTTACTGCCGTGAGGCTTTTAGAGAACGGAGCAAAGCTCGGCAAAGAAATTAAATCCGGCTTTAAACCTGTATTGACAAAAGAAGAATATATAAAGTTACTGGAGGGTTAATTTATGTGGACAGAAGAAAAGCTTAATAAATTGTTGACTGTACCGTCTGATGCGCTGGTAGAGGACATTAAGAAAATCGACGGAGACATTATGGTACTTGGTGCCGGCGGTAAAATGGGATGGACTCTTTGTGTTCTCGCAAAGAATGCAATTAAAAGGGCAGGTATCGACAAGAAGGTTGTCGCTGTTTCCCGTTTCTCGGATGAGTTCGCTAAGAACTATCTTACAGAACAGGGGGTTGATATTATTTCCTGCGACCTTCTCAATCTCGAACAGCTTCGCGCCTTGCCTGAGGTAAAGAACATAATCTATATGGCGGGCAGAAAGTTCGGTACAGACGGTGAAGAATGGAAGACCTGGGCGCTTAATGCAACACTTCCTGCATTTGTCTGTGAAAAATTCAAGAATTCAAATATGGTTGTATTTTCATCCGGAAATATATATCCTATCGTACCTATCGCTTCCGGCGGATGTACTGAAAAGGACAAGGTTGGTCCTATAGGTGAATATCCTATGAGCGTACTTGCGAGAGAAAGAGCATTCGAATATGCTGCCAATACTTACGGTACAAAAATATTTATGTACAGACTCAACTTTGCTGTTGACCTTCGTTACGGTGTTCTCTATGATATGGCAAATAACATTATGAACGGCACGCCCATACGCCTTGCAACTCCCGTTCTTAATTGTATCTGGCAGGGAAGTGCAAATGAGTATGCAATCCGCGGTCTTCTTCACGCAACTTGTCCTGTAAATGTTATGAATATTACAGGTCCCGAAACCATCTCGATTAAAAAGGCTGCAAAGATGCTTGGAGAAATCCTTGGTAAAGAACCTATATTCGAAGGTGAAGAAGGAAACGATGCATATCTTAACGATGCAGGAAAGGCAATGGAAGTATTCGGATATCCATCCGTTTCTGCCAATACTCTAATTAAATGGCAGGCTGAATGGATTCTTGACGGAGGCAGAGGTCTCGGCAAGCCTACACACTTTGAAGAAAGAAAGGGGTCTTATTAATGAACAGACATATTAAAGCACTTGAAATTTTGCACGAGGGTACAGTAATTCCTGCGACCCCGCTTGCTCTTGATGAGAACAGAAATTTTGACGAAGCAGGTCAGAGACTTCTTATGAGATATTACCTTAACAGTAATGTCGGCGGTATTGCAACTGCAGTACACACAACACAGTTTGAAATAAGACTTCCCGAGTATAATCTCTATGACAGAATTCTCAATATCGTCAAGGAAGAAATCGATGCCTACGAGGAAAAGACGGGCAGAGTAGTAGTACGTGTTGCAGGTGTTTGCGGTAAGACGGAACAGGCTGTATCAGAAGCAAAGAAGGCAAAGTCTCTTGGCTATGATGCTGTTCTTCTCAGCCCCGGCGGTCTCAATGATATGCCCGAGGGCTATATGATTGAAAGGACAAAGGCTGTTGCGGCAGAGATGCCTGTAATAGGCTTCTATCTTCAGGAAAGAGTCGGCGGCAGAGCATTTACATATGATTACTGGACAAAGCTTTGCGAGGTTGAAAATGTAGTTGCAATTAAAGCGGCTCCCTTTAACAGATATCAGACACTTGATGTTGTTCGTGCAGCATCCTTCTCTTCAAGAAAGGATGAAATTGCACTTTACACAGGTAATGATGACAATGTAGTTGTAGATCTTCTTACCAACTATGAATTTACCAAAGAAGACGGCAGCAAGATTGTAAACGGCTTCAGAGGCGGTTTACTTGGTCACTGGACTCTTTGGAGTGAAAATGTAGTTAAGATGTTTGAGATGCTAAGGGAAGCAAAGAAGCAGGATAAGATTGATGCTTCGCTTCTCACACTTGCAGCTCAGGTTACTGACTGTAATGCGGCATTCTTTGACCCTGCACACAAGTTTGCAGGCTGTATTCCCGGTGTTCACGAGGTACTCAGACGTCAGGGTCTTATGAAGGGCACCTGGTGCCTTAATCCCGACGAAGTTCTTTCCGAAGGTCAGGCTGATGAAATAACAAGAATTCACAATGCCTATCCTCATCTCAACGACGATGAATTTGTAAAGAATAATATCGAAAACTGGAAATAAAAGGTGGCTGTAAAATGAAAGCACTTGTTACATTGCCAAAAAACCAAATGTTCGACACTTTCTTCTCAAAGGAAAATATTGAACTTGCCGAATCCCTCGGCGAAATTGTGTGGAATGAAGCAGACACACCTATGAGTGTCGAGGATATTAAAAAGAACATTGCTGACTGCGATGTTTATGTTACTTGCTGGGGCTCTCCAAGACTTGATAAAGAGATTCTTGACTGTGCTCCTAAGCTTAAGCTTCTCACTCATGTTGCGGGAACCGTAGTACCCTTTGTTTCCGATGAAATGTGGGATAGGGGAATACGTGTAATATGCGGAAATGATTACTTTGCCGAATCTGTTGCAGAGGGAACGATTGCATATATGCTTTCATCTCTTCGAATGATACCTCATTATAGTACACAACTTATGAAAGAAGGTATATGGGCAGGCGGAAATGACTGGTCAGACAGCCTTATATATAAGAGAGTCGGGCTTATCAGCTACGGAGCAATTGCAAAACATCTTGTAAAAAAACTGCAGCCGTTTAATGTTGAGCTTCTCGTGTATGACATTGTAGATATTCCAAAAGAAGAACAGAAAAAATACAACTTCCGTCAGGCTTCTATGGATGAAATCTTCTCTACATGCGATATTGTTTCGGTACATACTCCGTATAATGAGCATACACATCATCTTGTTGATGATAAATATTTTTCTTTGATGAAAAAGGATAGCCTTTTTGTCAACACTTCAAGAGGAGGCGTTGTAGATCAGGAGGCTCTTACAAGGCATCTCGTAAACGGTGATTTCAATGCTATGCTGGATGTTCTTGAAAAGGAACCCATTGATAAGGATGATCTGCTTCTTACACTTCCAAACGTTCTTCTTATGCCGCATAGAGGCGGTCCTACAATCAATTTGAGAAAGGTTATAACAAAGAATCTTCTTTTGGAGAGCAAAGCGTTTGTTGACGATGGTGTTGATTTACTTTCAAAGGATGAAATAACACAACAAAGAGCAATGCAAATGTCAAAAAGCTAAAGAATAGGGAGTCCGTAGGACTCCCTGTATTTTTATTCAATTTTTCCTCCGTCGCCTTTGTACACTGTGTTAATTATCTTCTGAACAGAGAGCGTGTTTCTGCCGTTTACGGGAGGTTCTGTATCATTGATAACCGCATTTGCAAATGCGTCGATTTCCTTTGTATACATATTGCCGAAATCCACTTTTAGTTCAACCGGCACAACCGTGCTTCTCGACTGTTGTGCGTCATATCCGCCGGCATCGGGACAGGCAAGAATCTTGACAGTACCGCCTTCTTCCTGACCAAGTGTGCCTACGGCGATAATGCTTCCCTTTGTTCCGTAGAATTCTAAGGGATTGTTTGCCGCAGAGTCGGGAATATTAAAGTTTACATCAACGATACCAAGCGCTCCGTTGTTCATTCTCATAACTATTGCAGTTGAATCGTCAACATTGTACTTGAAAGTCTGTGTTGCAGTGAAGCCTGTAACCTCTACCGCTTCAAGACCGGATATATACTGCAGCAGGTCAATGCAATGAACACCGAGGTCAACAAAAGCACCGCCGCCCGAGAGCTTTTTGTCCTGTCTCCAGGCTCCTGCAATATCGGGATACCAGCAGGTAAACTGTGCACGCATTGAAACAATGTCGCCGATTGTGCCGTTTGCAATAACCTCTTTGATAGCTTTGTGATAAGCGTGATATCTCATCATAAAGCCTACGCCGAGCTTTACACCGTTTTCTTCACAAGCTTCTATAATCTCAAACGATTCTTCGGTTGTAAGACCGAGCGGCTTTTCAAGAAGTATATGCTTTTTAGCTTTTGCCGCAGCAAGAGCCTGTTCTTTGTGGCAGAAAACCGGGGAAGCAATATAAACACAATCCACTTCGGGAAGTGCTAAAATTTCATTATAATCTGTTGTTGCAACCTTTGCGCCGTACTTTTCACGGCAGGCTTCTGCCGCCTTAGGGCTTGCATCCATTACTGCATAACATTCACTTGTATCTGAGAGCATCATACCCGGAAGTGTTCTTCTGTCGGCAATACCGCCGCAGCCGATTATGCCCCATTTAAGTTTCATAAATTCACCTCATTATTTGTAGGGGCGACCACATAGGGTCGCCCCATTTTCATATTATTGCCGTACTTGACCGCCTGCATTTATGGCAGTCAAACGGTATTAATTACGCGACACAGAGGTTCGGTAACTCAAATTAATGCCCGCGAATACGCACACAGTCTCTATATGCCCTTCTGCATTTCTTCAACCGAAGCGAGAACTGCATCAGCCATATATTCAAGCTGTTCGTCGGAAAGACCGTAAAGAGGAAGGTGAGTAAATCGCTTGTAGAATACTTCTTCGCAGTTAGGACAGGTCTTTGCGATTTCGTCGGAATTATAGCCCATATCCTGTACAATCTTGAATCTGTAAAGAGGACCGAAATGGGCAATCTGTGTAACGCCCTTTTCTTCGAGCTTCTTCTTGAGTACCTGAACATCACCGCCTGCTTTTGCGGGGTCAATCTGGAGAAGGTAGAGATGGAAGGTAGGTTTAATATCATCATTGCCGAGATCCTGAGGAATAATTGCATCGTTTTCCTTGAATCTGTTAGTGAGATATTCGGCGGCCTTTCTTCTCTTTTCTATAATTTCTTCGTTTCTTGCTACCTGAAGCTTGAGACCAAGACCCTGAATTTCAGTTGTGGAGTAGTTGCCTGCAACGAAAGGCTTTTCTTTGCCCTGAATGGGTGTGATGTTGTAGAGCCAGTCTTTGATGGGGCAAGAAAAATCAAGACCGAGGAATCTTGCTCTCTTCATTTCACCGGCAAAACCGGGAACATTTGTTGTAACAATACCGCCTTCACCAAAAGATGTGATGTTCTTTACTTCGTGCATACTGAATGCCGCAAAATCGCCGATTGTACCGATTTTTCTGCCCTTGTACATAGCGCCGAATGCGTGAGCTGCATCTTCAAGAACAAGAATGTTGTGCTTCTTTGCAAGCTCCATAATAGGGTCAAGGTCAACAGGGTAACCGCCGATATGTACGGGGACAATCATCTTTGTCTTATCTGTAATCTTTCTTGCCACGTCTGCAGGATCCATATTGATAGTCTTGGGGTCAACGTCTGCAAATACCAATTTACAACCAATAGCAAGAGGGTAAGCCATCGTCGCTACAAATGTGATTGCCGGAACGATAACTTCGTCACCTGCCTTGAGGTTCGCATACTTATAAGCTATTTCAAAGCCTGCTGTTGCGTTTGTTACAAAAGCACAGGAGTCAATGCCTAGGTAATCGTTGCAAGCTTTTTCTGCCGCTTCGACGTTTGAACCAAGTGAAAGCTTTCCGGGAGGAGTCGCTACTGTTTCGAGTTTCTTTACCTGCTCCCATACTGCTTTCATAGCATCGTCGTATTCCTTGCCTTCGCCCTGCATAAGGAAGGCAATAATTTCCATAAGGTCGTGTACGTTATAGTTTTCGCCAACTGCTGCCCACGGTACTCGAGTGGCGCCTGTGTTATATCTGAAATCTGTTCCCATAATGTGTTTCCTTTCCTGATTATAATTTCTATATTTGGGCAGGCAACTAGGCACTGTCCCTACATTCGTGTTCGTATTGAGCTTGACCGCTTGGATTTATGTCTGACAAACGGTGTTAGTTGAGTGACACCAAAAGTTTGTTTTTAATCCAAACTTGCCTGTGAATCGCCCGCCGGGGCACCTCGCTTAATTGCATTCAGCAACAAGGGGACCCGCAAGCTCCTTGAGATAGAAAAGTCTGCCGGGAAGGGTAGGCATAAATGTAGAAGTAATATTCATATCGGGACCGTAATGAAGTGTTGTGAGGAAGCTCATACCCTGCCACTGCATACCGCGTCCTAATACACCGTCGCAGCCGCCGATGATGTAGTCAGCCTGGAGGAAAAGACCGGGACCGATTGTGTTTGCACGGCAAGGAACGAGAGTTGTTCTTGACTTAAAGGAAGTAAGAGCATTCTGTTCGATTGTGAGAGGATGAAGCTTTGCGCCGATTCTGTAATATGCCTTCTTCCAATCCTCAACACAAGCATATTCATCGGCAAACTGCGGTTCCCAGAATGCGATGTGGCACATTCTGCCGATACCGAATACAAGAACAAGCTTTGCGCCCTCTGCCTTCAATGCGGCAATCTTTTCGGGATATGTAGGGAGGTTGTCCCTGGTTGCAAAGTTTCTCTGACATTCGGGGATAGTTTTGTTAATTTTGTTGAAAAACGCCTGCTTCATTGAGTATTCGAATGATGCAGGGTTATCGTTGGAAAGAGTGTTACCGTCAGCATCTGCCCATTCGTCCATATTGAATGTGTAAACGTGGGAGCAGTCAACGTCCCATTCGTTGAGGAAGTAGGAAGCCCACTTGTACATTCCCATAGGACCTACGGGAAGAATGATAGCAAGCTTTTCGCCTGCATCCTTTGCTTCCTTGATTTTGAGTGCAATTTCGTGACCCATAAGTGTGTCGAATTCATAGATGTTGTCACACTCAACGGGATTAAAACCCTTGTGCCAGAAATCTTCGCGAGCAACGCCCTTGTCGAGGCACTCGTCAATTTTCTTCATATCCCATCCTTTGGGGTAGAAGCCTTCAAGAAGGCTGCCGTTTACTGTTGATAAAAAGTCCATAGTGTTTCTCCTTTATATGTTTTCGTGTTTATTCTAAATTACAAAACTCTTGCCTTGCTCGCAAGCAAGCTTGCTCACAACTTTGGCTAAAAACAACAACACAGGGTTGTTTTCTTAATGCGTCGCGCCCGTGAATTGCCACCGGAGGCTCTACACTCAGGCTTTTCCTGAAGAACCGAAGAGTCTCATCTTGCCCTTAACAACTTCCTGAACAGTTGCCTTTGCAACCATTGTAGCAAGCTCAAAGCCCGTGTCCTGCTCAAAAGCCGCATTGAATGCCTTGAGCCCTGCAACGCACATTTCGGTACAGATGTTAACCTTTCTGATGCCGTTCTTTATAGTGTTTCTGAAGTCTTCATCCGAAAGTCCGCTTCCACCGTGAAGAACAAGGGGCTTTTCGGAAATTTTGTAAATATCGGCGAGTCTCTGAATGTCAAGCTTGGGCTTTGTCTTGTACTTGCCGTGGGCAGTACCGATTGCTACGGCAAGAGCATCGATATCTGCTCTTCTTATAAAGTCGTTAACCTGATCGACGTTTGTGTACATTTCTTCGTGACCGTCATCTGTGCCGCCTTCACCGCCGCCGACGTGACCAAGCTCTGCTTCAACACTGCATCCGAGTGCGTGTGCAACCTTTGAAATTTCACGTGTATTTGCGATGTTTTCTTCGTAAGGCAGGGCAGAGCCGTCATACATTACAGATGTAAAGCCTGCCTTTATGGCACAGAGGATTTTTTTGTAGTCTGTGCCGTGGTCAAAATGCAAACATACAGGCACTCTTGCATCCCTTGCGATTTTGTTCATAATAATCTGAGCATAATCAAAAGGAATGAAAGGCAGGTGAACCTCAGCAACGCCTAAGATAACAGGAGAATTTTCCTGCTCGGCAGCTTCAATAATACCTCTTGCCATTTCAAGATTCAGCATATTGAAAAGTCCGACACCGTATTTTCTTTGTTCGGCATCCTTTAAAATTTCTTCCAATGTAACTAACATTTTGTTTCTTCCTCCAGAAATTTCAGTGTTTCTTCATATGATTTGGTGCCCGTTGTGGCACCCTTTGCGGTAGTACAAAGTCCTCCTGTGGCATTAGCAATCATCATACATTCGTGCTCGTCAACGTCTCTTGCGTATGCCGCAAGGAAACCGCTGCAGAAGCTGTCGCCGGCACCGGTTGTATCAACAGGCTTGTGGCGACCGACTATAGGATAGATGTTTCCTTTTGTTTCACCGGAGAGTCTGAGAAAACTTCCCTTGCTGCCAAGCTTGATTATTACGTTTTTAACACCCTTTTTCATAAAGATATCGGCAATCTTTTCTGGGGCTGTTTCACCGTCTGCAAGCTGAATTGCCTCGTCTATGCTCGGCATAAAGAAGTCAAGGTAGGGAAGACACACATCAAGCACTTTGCCCCAGTTACCCTTTGCATCCCAGCATACATCAAGAAAGGTTGTTTTTCCGAGTACTTTGCACTTCTTTAAAAACTCGGCGGTCTGTATCCCGTCAAATGTATTCATAAGAAATGAACCTGTAACAAATACAAGGTCACATTCTTTGATTACATCGTAGTCAATATCCGATACCGAGAAAACGGCATTTGTGCCGACACAGTGTAAAAATGAACGTTCGCCCGTGCTTTCGGAAAGTACAACAGAGGCAGAAGTCTGAACGGTATCGTCCTGCTTTAATGCTCTTGTATCGACTCCTGCTTTGTTCAGGCAATCCCTAAGATACATACCGAACATATCGTTTCCGACTTTACCGACAATTTTGGCATCAACACCCATTTTGGTAAGATTAATTGATGCTGTCATAGCGTTGCCGCCGCTGTGAACGGTAATAGCATTGACCTGACTCAGCATTCCTCTTTCGGGAACTGTATCAACGGGGCTTGCCATAACGTCGGCTACGAGTATGCCGACACACGCAACTTTTTTTATCACGGTAATAACCTCCGTGTTACAGGCTTCGGATATACCATACACTGTGAAAATGCTTCAGCATATTTTGCGCCGCACTGATAGCCGCGGTATTTTGAAATTGTTCTTACCATATCGGCAAAGTCAATATTATCGTGCTCTCTCATCCACTTAAGCTGACTTGCGTGGCATTCAAGCATTTCGAGCTTTAAGTCAATTTCATCTGTTATGTCAACATATTCTGTAGGCAAAAACTCGTTTCCACCAAGATTGTCCATATAGTAAATCGGTGTTACCTTTGTGGCACCGGGGATTCTTGTTTCGTAATGAGGACAGCTTGCAGTAAAAGCTGCATCAAATACGAGATTGCTTACAGCAACGTGGTCGGGCATATAGTCGTTGGGAGCGTGGGTGATGATAAAATCGGGGTTTGCTTCTCTGATAATATCAACAACTCTGTCTCTGTGTTCTTTGTTCTGATGATAAACAACAAGGTCGCCAATGTCGGCTGTTACAACCTTTATGCCTGCAAGAGAACCCGCTTTTCTTGCTTCTTCTATGCGTATTTTCCGAAGCTCCTCGGGCATTATAACAACGTGTCCCATATCACCGTTGCAAACGTGGCATACCGTAACATTGTCACCGCGCTTAACGCATTTTGCCAAAGTTCCGGCACAGTTGATTTCTATGTCATCGGGATGGCAGCCTATAGCAAGTACATTCATTTAATAATCCTCCTTTGTTTATTGACATTTATACATAAATTATGATACAATATTTTACAAGATTTGTATTTATCATACAGTACATATTATTTATCATTTATTCCGCAAGGTTTGGAGACGATAATTTTGGAATTTGAAATTCACCCAATTAAACGTGATATTATAATCGATGGCTTTAACAGTATTTACTATTTTGAGTTCGGAAAAAACTTCACTCACACTCCCGAAAAACACGATTTTTGGGAGATGGTTTATGTTGACAGCGGCGAAATCAGCGCGGTCACCGACGGTCTTGGGCAAACATTAAGTCAGGGACAGGTTATTTTTCATAAGCCGAATGAAGTGCACGCTCACGTGTCAAATCAGGTTGTTTCAAATAATATGCTTGTTGTTTCATTTACCACTAAAAGTAAAGCAATGAGCTTTTTCGATAAAAAGGTTTTTACTCTCGATAAAACCGGAAAAACACTTCTGACTTTATTTATTAAAGAGGCTCGTAATGCTCTCGGCAAAATACCGGGTGAGTACAGTAATAAAAATGCTCTCGACTTTTCGACGGCTCCATTCGGTTCATTTCAGCTGCTTGAATGCTATCTTACTGAATTTTTGCTTGTTCTTTCGCGAACGGGAGCTGATGCCGGCAGCAGGGTTACAAGAAATGATGACGCAAAAGAGCTGGGACAAAGCTCTATTACTGAGTTAATTGTTGCTTATCTGAGTGACAATTTATATAATAAAATCACTCTCGGTGATATTTGCAGTAAATTCTTTATGGGAAAAAGCCAGCTGTGCAAATTGTTTGATGAATACGTGGGTGAGGGACCTATTGAGCATTATTCAAAATTAAAGATGGCTGAGGCAAAGAAACTGCTTTCAAACGGTGAACTGACTGTCAGCAGAATTTCAGATATTCTCGGTTATTCTTCAATACATAATTTTTCCCGTGCTTTTAAAAAAGCGACGGGCGTTTCTCCGATTGAATACAGAAACAAAATCAATAAGTGAGTATTAAGAGGACACCGCTTTGGATGTCCTCTTAGCTTTATTCAATTACAATGGTTCCGTTTTGCTCTTTGACTTTTACTATCACGGGTCTTTCCAAATCGTTTGTGTTGGGAAAGTGCATTGTAAACATTAACTGTCCCGTCTTGTCTCTGAATAACATTCCGTGTCCGCCGTCCTCTTTGAAAATAAGCTCATCATAATGCTTCCAAGGACCTTTGATGCCGTTTTCCGAAAAAGATACTGCTTCAACGTATTTGTCGTTGGCTATACTCGACCAAATCATCAACAGCCTGCCGCCGCTTTCTTTGTAGAAAAACGGACCGTCTGTAACATACTTATCCCTTTTTTCGAGAAAACCTGTTGCCCATTCGGGTTCTGAAGCCTTGAAAAGCGTAACAGGCTCACTTACTGCTCGTGATAAATCGTTGGATAGACGAATAAGACACATTTCGCCGTTTCCAATCTGAGACCATTCGTGACAGAATACCATATACGGAATTCCGTCTTCGATGTAAAGTGTTCCGTCAAGACATTCCCATTCATGTGGCGTTACAGCATCATTTGCGCAGGGGATAAACGTACCGTCGGGTGTGTCACAAACGAGTATCTGTACGCCTCTGTTTCTTGCGGCAGCTGCTACTGTAACAAACATATAGTATTTATCTTTATATTTGTGTACCTCCGGTGCCCAAAAGTGGTGAGTGCCCCAAAAAGAGCCGTCGCGTCGGAAAACGGGGATAGGGTCTGAGAAGTTTTCCAAATCTTCGCTTATGTAAACATCAGTGCCTTCGGAAATCTGAGGATATGTACCTTTTTCTCCGTTAAAGCGTGTGCCGTAGAGATAATACTTGCCGTTATCAGGCAAAATAAACGGGTCTCTTATGTGAATGTCGTTAAGCTTCATCAGTTGCCGTATGTGCCGTCAAGGTTTTCTGTCTGAGACTTTACGTTCTTGACATATGTGGAATTTGCAATCTTGTCCTGAAGCATCTTGTAGTAGAGGTCTCCGTCAACGGGAAGCTCAACCTCCTTGCCGAGCCAGGAGGAGAGAAACATAGCGTTAGCAATTCTGAGACCGTTAATACCTTCCTTGCCGGGAGCCATAAGAGGTGTACCCTTGAGGATAGCATCCGTAAAGTTCTGTGTAATACCCTTGTGCTGAGGCTTCATTGTGTCGCAGTCAGAGTAGTCAACGTCAACAGTTTCTGCCTTGGGCTTTTCAAAACCGCCCACCTTGTCGCTGAAGCACCATTCTCTTTCGGCAGCCTCAAGCTTTGTGAACTTCATACTGTTGCCCTCGATTACAAGCTTACCCTTGTCGCCGGTGATTTCAAGTCTGTTGGTGCCGGGAGCTTCACCTGTTGTTGTGATAAACGCACCTGTTGCTCCGTTTGCGTATTCGGAAATAGCACTTACATCGTCTTCAACTTCAATATTGTGATACTTTCCTTCATAGCACTTTGCGTAAATCTTGGTTGGCATACCGAAAATCCACTGCCAGAGGTCGAGCTGGTGAGGACACTGGTTCATTATAACGCCGCCGCCCTCGCCGCTCCAGGTGGCTCTCCAGTCGCCTGAGTCGTAGTAATTCTGCGTTCTGTACCAGTCGGTGATTATCCATACGCATCTCTTAAGCTCACCCAGTTCGCCGTTTTCAACCATCTGCTTTGCTTTTCTGTACATAGGATTGGTTCTCTGGTTGAACATAAGACCAAAGAGCTTGTCAGACTTTTCTGCATATGAGATAAGCTCCTCGGCCTGCTTTGTGTAAACACCGATAGGCTTTTCGGAAATTACGTTGATGCCTGCCTCAAGGCATTCAATGCAGATGCCGGGGTGATCATAGTGGGGAACTGCAACGATAACAGCGTCGCAAAGACCGCTCTTTATCATCTCCTTGTAGTCTGTAAAAATCTTAACAGATTCAGCAAGATTTTCCTTTGCCCACTGTCTTCTTTCTTCCTTGAGGTCGCATACCGCGCTGAGTACTGCACCTTCAATTTCGCCTGCGTTGATATAGGTTGAATGGATAGAACCCATATTACCTACACCGATAATGCCGAAACGTACCTGTTCCATAGTAAATTTCCTTTCTTTATGTGAAAATATATTTGAAATGTAAATTGATTACAAAGTGATTAATGAAGAAAACCTCGGGTTTTCATCCGGAATTCCTAATTCCCAACTCCTAATTCCTCATTTCATTAAACGCAGAGCGTCTAACGAAGCGCAGCACCTATTGCCGTAGCAAACTCGGCATTTTCCGGTATTGAGAAATTGAGACCGAAGAGGGCAGAGAAGGTTTCTGCGATGGTCTTTGCCTGAGGAAGCCTTGTGAGGTTGCCTATGAGGATTACATCGCTTGTACCTTTACTTCTTGCTGCAAAAACTGCAAGCATACCCACCGATTCAAATACCATATTGATAAGACCGAGAGCTAAATCTCCCTTTGTTGCAATGTCGCTGACCTTGCCGAAGTTTGCAGCTGTCATATGAGACTCAAGACCGATGTCTTTCTTTGTAATGTCGGCGATTGTCAGGTCAACATTCTGAAGATTGCCTTCGCCTGCAACATCGATAAGACTTGATATATCAGAAATTCCGAGTAACTTCTTTGATAGACCTATAACCGTACCACCGCCGACACCCGTACCGCCCATATACTCAATTTTGCTGTTCTTTTCGGCGTGGACAATGGAAGTACCGGTTCCCATACTGACAATAACAGCCTTGTCGAGACCCGACAGATAAAGACCGCCTCTGCCAACACATTCAAATTCCGAGACGTGTTCTGTGGAAATGCCGTAAAGCTCGTCGTTTAAAAAGGATGAGCCGACACCTGTCATCATTACCTTATCTATGTCTGAAAGATTTATGCCGTTTGTATCGGTGAACTTGCCGAAAGCACCGTAAACCGACGCCAGCTGGTCGCTTGCTTTAACAAAAAGAGGGGATATCATTTTATTTCCGTCAAAGCCGACAATTTTAGTTGTGCTGCCTCCGACGTCAATTCCTATTATTTTTCTCAATTATAATCATCTCCGATTGGAAATTAAATTCAAAAACACATATATTTCTTAAATTGTAGCATAGAAATCTACATAAATCAAGAGCAATTTGAATGTAAATTTCAAGAATGTACTTTTTGAATGACGTTAAAATGAAGGAGAAAATTCGGGCATTTTTAAGAAAATAGGAGAAATTACCGCTATTCTTGAAAAAATATTTGTAAAATCGTATAACAGTAACAACGAGAAATCAAGAGAAAAACAAAGAAATAACGAGATACAAAAGTAAATTATCAAAATTTCGAAAATAAGTGTTGACAAATGAAAAATATCTGTTATAATGATTAAGGTCAAAAAAAGATTAAGAAAATTTGGAGGAAACAATTATGTCTACATTTATGGCTAAAGCTAATGAAGTAGAACGCAAGTGGTATGTTATCGATGCGGCAGATAAGCCCCTCGGTAAGACAGCAGTTAAGGTTGCTGATATCCTTCGCGGTAAGCACAGACCTGAATTCACACCTCACGTTGACTGCGGCGAATTCGTAATCGTCATCAATGCGTCAAAGGCTGTACTTACAGGTAACAAGCTCGATAACAAGTATTATCGTCATC
>CAZTNR010000033.1:0-20562 GCA_964614955.1 uncultured Oscillospiraceae bacterium
CGCCTTTTCTGTTCTGCTTCTGCTCGGCAAGCAGCTCATACCCCTTTGCGGTAGCGCAAATATCGTCGTTGATGATAACACGGTCTTTGTCATAGGCGGCAACGCCCGTCTTGAAACAGCAGTGGGCAGTCTTGATGTTGCCGTAGCCGTGGTCGATACCGATGATGATGGGATTGGTGTTGTAGTTGTTCATAAAATTCATAGATTTTCCTTTCTGCCGCTTTGCGGCGATACAAAAATATTGATGATTTTGGTGGTGGTCAATTTGACCACCACGGAAAAATAGGATTGAGCGAAAGATGCCAATTTGGCACTTTACCACCGATAGTTGGTGAGTGGACATTTTGACCACTTGAAAATAGAAGAAGCGGATCGACATACATCAATCCGCTTCAAATATCGTTATGCTGTTTTCTGATCTTTCTCAGGCAATGCCGGTTCGTGCTTAGTTTCCCGCAGGGCTTTCTTTCGTTCGCCCTGCCGCTTGATCTGTGCCGCTGTCATTGAACACAACCTTGACCTTATAGGCGGTGCCGTTGGCGATGCTTTAGGATATGCCGTAGAATTTTTACAGGACTATCAGATATTCAAAAGATACGGTGAAAACGGGATTACAGAGTATTCCTTTGCCGGTGACTGTGCCCCGATTTCCGACGACACGCAGATGACTCTGTTTACCGCTGTCGGTTTATTCGTCGGAACTACACGAGGCAAAATGCGCGGCATTATGGGCTCCTACCCTTCTTATCTTTCTTTTACCTACAAAGACTGGCTTAAAACCCAGCTTGTTGAAGAAGGCGAAATTTCCGAAACCCACAGTTCGTGGCTCAACAACGTGCCTGCACTAAATTCCCGCAGGGCACCGGGCAACACCTGTCTCTCTGCCTGCAGCAGAGCCGAAGTGGGAACAATAGAGCATCCGATAAACATAAGTAAAGGCTGCGGCGGTGTAATGCGTGTTGCACCGATAGGATTATACTTTGAAGGTAAAAACTACAGTTCTGATGAAATAGATATGATTGGTGCACAGGCTGCCGCACTTACCCACGGTCACGAGTTTGGATACATTCCTGCCGCGGCTCTTGTTCACATAATTCATCTTGTATCCCACAACTCCGATATCACTTTATTGGATGCGGTAATATCCGCCAAAGAAGCTATAACAAAGCTTTTCCCTCAGAGCGAGTATTCAGGAGAACTCATAAATCTTATTGACAAAGCAATCAGGCTTTCGGGAGACGGACTTGATGACCTCGAGGCAATCCGTGAGCTTGGTGAAGATTGGGTTGCCGAGGAAAATCTGGCAATTGCAATTTACTGCGCACTAAAGTATTCCAACGATTTTGAAAAAGCGATAATTGCCTCGGTTAACCACAGCGGCGACAGCGATTCCACGGGAGCTGTTACGGGAAACATTTTAGGTGCATATCTCGGACTTTCTGCAATTCCCGGCAAATTCCTTGACAAGCTTGAGCTTAAGGATATTATCACTGAAATTGCAGACGACCTTTACTTCGACTGCCGTATGTCGGAATACGGTGAATATCACGATGAAAAATGGGTTGAAAAATATATAAAATTTACTTATAAAGCAAACTGACTCAAAACAGAAAGGACTGCCGGAAGCAGTCCTTTCACTATTATTTAAAGCGTTCTTTCAAATATTCAACATTGACAATCTTTTCCGCGAGGCTGTACTTGTTAAAAAAGTAATGATTTGCCGATTCAAAGCCTATGGTTGAATTCTTTGATGCAACGTCATACATCATTACGGCAAGTGTTTCTTCCTCATCAAGAACTGTCAGAATTTCATCCCGGTATTCTGTTTTGCCGTTATTGTATTCGTTACGCAGTCTGTTATACTTAGTCTGAAGATAACTGCTTCTGTAAATACAATAGCCTGCAGTTGCAATTTCTGCGAATTCTCGAACAGATTCCCTGTCAAATTTTACGTCCGACAGCAATCTGTCAAGTCCTTCTTTCCAGATTTCAGAAAGTGCTTTAAGGCTGTTTTCATATACATCAAGCGGGAAAATCGCCCTCCACGACTCAACGTCGTCAAACGGATAGCCTGTCATAGTTGCTTTAAGTCCCGTATTTTTTTCAAACATAAGATTTGCCGGTCCCATCTGAAATGTTCCTAGGTACATCGTATGCACATAGAAAGGAAGATGCCCGAAAGCCTTGCTGAAAGAAGCCGTTGCACGTCTTATGACATCAGCATTATTTCCGAATAATTCCGCATAAATATCACCGTTATTCTCTTCACCAAAGTAATACTTGCTTATGGCTCTGAGGTTCATAGAAGGATAACCGCCGAGAGACCACGACAGCATAAGTCCGTCAACGTCATTTTCGCATATCCCGTCCATATGCTCCTTTACGAGGTCAAGTGCAGGGATATAAGGAATTGTCGAGCATTCCCACGAGTTGTTGAACTGTACCTTTGCAAGACTCTTTGCACCCGCTTCTTTACACACTTTCCACGTCTTTTTAGCAATCTCACCGGGACCTACAAGGCTTATGGAGTAGTCAATAACGGCTGTTTCTGTACCGTCTATGTTCTTGCTGACGCCTTCTTCACTGACACAAACAATTCTTGCACCTGTCTTTGCCGTTCTTCTGACAGTATCCCACCTGTCGTTACACCAATGCCACGACCAGTCATAAGCAATAACCTCGATATCTTTGCTTACGCTTGTTGCGGCTTTTTTGATTATGCCGTTGACCTCGGCGTAAACCTCCTCCTGGGGTCTGTTTTTGCATATGGGACAGTATGTGAAGTTCTTTATTGAATGTGCAAGGCAGTTTGTTTTATTTTCACTCGCTGTAATTGTGAGAAATCCGCCGATATTGGAAGCTGCTTCGCATATGGTTTTTATGCCGTTATAAAGGTACTCCTGAACCGGCTTTTTTGAGGTACAAAGTGTCCCCTCGCCTGCCTCGTCGAGATAGCCGAGAAGTTCGGGGTACTTATCAAAAAACGCTTTTGGTCTCGTTCTCGGTTCATTTATATACAGATACACCTTGATTCCGTACTTTTCAGCTCTGTCACAGAGGTTTTTAAGACCTTCGAGTCTCTTTTGCCATCCTTCAGAAATTGATTTATCCCAGGGGAACTCGCACATCTTATACAGAACCGAATGAATCCACACACCGTTGATACCTATTTCGGAATATTCTTTAAATAGCGAATCGGGATATGATGACTCTCCGCCGTCCAAAAACGGGTCGCCGAACAGAGCGCAGTAAGAGTGAATAAATCGGATATCAAAACGGGTATCCCGTACAATTTCCATTTCATCAAAAGAAAAGCTGTTGTTCTTTTTTATAAGAGTCTTTAAGTACTGAAGTCCTCTGAGCACGCCGTCCTCATCAACCGCAAGAATTCTGATACCGTTCTTTGTTATTGATATTCTGTGGCTTTCGGCTTTTTTACTCTCATCCTCCCGCACTTCAAGGGTGATATATTTCTCATTTCCTTCAAGTGAAAAAAATGCATTTTCTTTGACAAAGCTTTTGAAATACTCCGAGTACCTTCTGCTTGTCCTGTCGTCTATTCCCCATTTTTCGTTGAGCACCACGGAACGTTTTTCGCCGTCATACGACAAAACTTCTTCCTTGCCGAATTTTTCGATAAAGTCAAAATCTTCAGCCGCCGTATCCTTACCGAATGACGGAAGCCTTGAAAGAAGCCTGTCCCTGATTATCTTTGTTTTTTCTTTTTCCTCATCCGTAAGAGGTCTGTATAAAAGAGGCTTTACGTCGGGTTTTGTCTGACCCAGCTTTACGCCGAAGAAATCATCCTCACGAAGGGTAAAGACAAGTTCTTCTTCCGTAAGCCCCGAAAGCTCCAAAAGCTGTTCATAAGGAAGAAGGTGCCAGTTATTACGGATAACCGTAAGGTATCCCCTTTTCTCATACTTTTCATTATATTTTGCAGGAACACGAAGTCCGAGACCGCTTGCAATCTCATTGACGTTTTTTACATCCGTCCCAAGGACAGCTGCAAGTCTTTCAACCGGTACACTTTCCCAGTTTCTGAAAACAAAGGTCTGGAGGAGTGTGGGAAAATGATTATATTCCGCACGATTATCACAAAGCTTCGGAAGTGCCGACAAAGTCATTAAAATCACCTCAACTATATTCTACAGTCAGCAGTTCAAAAAAGTCAATACGCAAAACAAAATTTTATATCAAATCATTTCTTTTTTCTATTGACTATTCCTTTCCATTTATTGTATAATTCAAGCAAAGATATTTATTATGGGAGGCGGCTATGAAAAATCTACTCAATCTTGGTTTTGAAAGCTCAAACGGCGTTGTAAAAGCAACCGACGGCGAAGGCGTAAAGCTTCTCGCAAAAAGAGCTCCTATCGGCGAAAAATTCTTTATGGACAATCCACTGTACACCTTTACGTCAGGTGGTCAGGTGGATCTTGAAGAATACGTTTTAATCGAATATGACTGCTTTGGTATCAAGCGTACACCCAACGTATATAAGGGTCCCTTTATGTCGCTCAGAAAAGGAGAAGAAAGCATTTCCCTTTTCCGTTTTGATGATATGCTTTGTGACAAAAAGAGTCACACAATTATTGTAAAAGCTCCCGAAGGCAGTTTTGATTCTATGGTTATGAGCTTCCGCATTGACAAGATTCCCGAGGCTTATTTCAACATCACAAAGCTCTGCACCTGCAAAAAGGACGAGCTTTCTCTCTGCTGCGAAAAGGGTATATCGGAAGAAGCAGGCGCATTTACAACTATTGATATTTCAGACAAGTTTGATATGGAATATGATTTTTCCGAATTCGACTCACTCAACGATGCTTGTTTCTTCTTTGACAGGGAAAACGTATCCCTTTACGGCGTTCCCTTCAATGTAAGAATAATCGGTAACAATCTTATTTCGGCACCGCCCGTTCCTGCTGAAAACGACGAGGAAATCGTAAACTTCGGCAAAAAATGCAAGAGAAGAATCTGCCGTGCTGTCAGCCGTGACGGTGAAACGGTTATTAATATAGGCAAGAAGGCAAGTGAAATATACTTCATTCTTACACTTTCCGGCAAACGCCACATCCGTCTTCTCTACGGCTCCGATCCCACAATTCTCGGTCAGGATCACGTCGATCTCAGCATTCCCTTTACAGTTGAGGACGTTGAATACTTTATGGCTGAGGTTGTTTACAAGGACGGAAGACGTGATACCCATCTGCCTTTGAATCTCTGCACCGGCAGACACGGTATTCAGGGCGATGTAAGTGTCTATGCCGTTCCCTGTGACGGTGAGGTTGAAAGCCTTATTATACACAACAGAAATCTCGACACCGACGTAAATCTTGCGGCTGTTACCGTCAACGAAACAGACGAAAGGCTTTATCCCGATATGGTAATTCCCGAAAAGGATGAGGTGATTTCAAGAGTAATCCCGCAAGAAAAGGGCTTCAGTCTTGACGGCAAGGTTCTCACAATCAGTAACGGTGCACTTTCAATGGTTATCGACCTTTCCGAGGGTCTTTACCTTCTCGATATGAAGAACGCATATACCCCCGATATGAAGATAAACAAGGGTGCAATACTCAAGACAAGAGCACAGACGGGTGAAATATGCGAAAAATTTGAGTTCCAGAACATTCAGTACTTTGACAGCTATGCAAAAATCACATACAAGTATGAGGGTACATTTTTTGACATCACAGCCGACATTTCGGGAAAAGACAGCGTAAAGTGGCTTCTTGAAATTGTCAATATGTCGGATGAGGAATTCAAGAAGGGCATTATGTTCCCCTGTCTTCCTACAGTTGACTACGGCTCCTTTGCTGACAACTGGTACTATCTTCCCAAATACCAGAACCTCAACAGCAACGAAACAATGTTTATGTATGAGGAATCAGCTCCCTCCTTCCCTCTTCAATTTATGGACATCTACTCTCCAAGGATGCAGGGCGGTCTGTGCGTGTCTACAGAGGAAAGAGAGCTTATTACACGTAAGTATGCCCTTACCAAGGACGAAAAGGGTCTTGAATTATACATAGAATACCCTTATATGTACGGTGACATTGAGTCCCGAGGCACATTTGTCGCATCTCCCGCCCTTATAACTGCACACAAGGGAGACTGGAGAGAATCCTTTAAGATTTACAAGTCTTGGCTCGAATCCTGGTACACACCCTACAAGTGTCAGGACAAGCAGTGGTACAGAGAAGCTTTTTGGCTCTTGGCAGAAATTACCGACTTCTTTGAAACAGAGGATATGTGTGCCTGGCCCTGCTGGTACAATCCCGACAGTAAGCAGTTCAATTTCAGAAAGATTCTTGAAGAACAAAAAGGTATTACAGGCGTATATCCCGACATTCTCCATATGTGGTCCTGGTGCTGCACATACCGTAACGGAAAATACGGTCAGCGTTGGGGCAACTACGACAAGGAGGACTACGATTTCTACGGCGGTCTTGAGCCCTTCAGGAACGCACTTCACGATATAAGAGACAATATGGGTGTTCAGATTTCGCTCTATATGCACCCTACGCTTCTCTCCAACTCCTACGAAAAATTCAATCGTTTCAAGGACACAAGTATGGTAATAAACGAAGGCGGAGGTCACATCGGTATTATGGGCGACTCCTTCAGAATGTGCCACGCCGAAGAAAAGTTCAGAGAAGCCTCCCTCTCGATGTATCCGAGACTCTACAAGGAAACGGGTATTCCGCTTATCTATGTTGACGAGTTTTCTCTCAGAATAGGAAACAGATGCTATGCAAAGGATCACGGTCACCACGTTCCTTCAAATCTTTTGAAGACCGACAGAGAATACATCTCACGCCTCAAAGACATTATGCCCGAGGAGGTTGTTCTCTACGGTGAATATGCGGCGGCAGACGTCAATGCAAGATACATCGACTGCAACATTTCCTACTACATTCTCGACTCTATTGTTGATATGATTGAAACAACAAAGAGAGCAAATGACGGCGATGACAGACTAAGTCGTGTATTTATGCACGCATACCGTTTTGCATTCCCGAAAATTGTTCAGCTTATTCTTCCTATGGCAATGCGTAACATTTCCTGGCATCCGCAGAAGTTCTTATTCTTCAACGCAGAAGCAATTTACGACTCCTTCTGGGACTGCGAAGAATCGAGAGGTCAGGACTTTACTGTTCACGCTTACAAATTAAAGAAGAAATATCAGGACTGCTTCACATCAGACAATCCCGAAATGATGGTTGAAACAGAATCTCCTGCTATCTGTATGAACAAGTTCCCCTCGAAAACATCTGACAGAGTTGTTTACAACATCTACAACCGAGCTTATTCCACATTTCGCGGTGTTGCACTCAAGGTTTCTCACAAGGAAGGTGCAACCTACTACGATGCGTGGAACGAAAGACCTCTTGAATACAAGGTAGTTGACGGCTATGCCGAAATCTATCTTGAAATCGGCGCTCAGGAAATGGGTTGTCTGGTTGTTGAATAATTTATATTTTATTCGTTGAAACAAAATTGCCCCGACCTTAGCGTGTTGTCCCAAGGGACAAAAACGCCGCGAAATTCGCTCTAAAGAGCGAGTGAAATGCACCTGTCGGTGCGTGAAATGTGTTTATCCAAACACGTGAAATATTTCCCTTCGGGAAATGATATGGAAAAAACCGTCTCAGAGAGAGACGGTTTCAGTCGGGGCTTATTAATTCATTCAGTTATTATTGTCATCAAAATCCACGGTCTGTCCGAGTCTTGCGGATTCAAATGCCGCCATCATAACCTTCATTACACGGCGCATCTGCAAATGTGTGACAAGCTGTGCTTCTGTTCCGTCAACAGCTTTCACAAAGTTTCTGTAATAATCGTGAACATCACTTACGGGTCGTTCAACCTCGTATGTTTTTGTTGTGGCATCGGTTCTCGGTGCCATAGTTTTTGTAAGTCCTGCCGCAGTAACCACCGGAACAACATTACTTTCGTGCATATTTGTACACTTTACAACTCTTGCTTTATCGTTCCAGCCATTGATAACAGCCGTACCCTCTGTAGCTCTCATATAGAATCTCGGCATTTCTATAAAATTATATGTGCCTACCTCAACAAGAGCACGCGTTCCGTTTTCAAATGTCATAGAAAGCTTTATGCCGTCATCGACTTCAAGATTTGTGATATTATCAAATTCGCAGTAAATCTTCTTAAGCTTCCCATCCATCATCCCGAGAAGCTGGTCAATAAGATGCACGCCCCAGTCAAGCAGCATACCGCCGCCGTGTTCCTTTTTGCCTCTCCAGTCACCGGGAATACCTCGTGAACCGTGCACACGGCTTTCAATGTTGATAAGCTGACCTATTTCTCCGCTTTCCTTGATTTGCTTCATAGCAAGAAAGTCAATATCAAAGCGTCTGTTCTGATGAACGGAGAAAATCTTACCGCATCTGTTTGCTGTCTCAATCATCTCATCAAGCTCCCCGAGATTCATTGCAACAGGCTTTTCGCAAATTACGTTCTTACCTGCCTCAAGCGCTCTGATTACAACTTCCTTATGTGAATCATTGGGAATTGCAACGGTTATTATATCAATCTTTTCATCTGCCAGGACGGCCTCAAAGCTGTCATATGCAAATATTCCCTTTTCTCTTGCAGCTTCATTTCTTTCCTCTTTAATATCGTACACGCCGACAAGGTTTACAACATCGCTCTTTTGTGCGTGATTAACGTGCCACGCACCCATTCCGCCATAGCCGACAACAACCAAGTTCTTTTTCATAACAAGTCCTCCTAACGCAAAACTGCTCTTCGGTTTGCACCTAAAATATAACACCGACAAAACTCAAAGTCAAGAAACAATCTTGCTGTTTTACAACAATATTTTGCTTAAAGTTTTTCTTACATTATATCCTGTTTTTTGAGGTTGTCAACGGTATATCACAAATGCACAAAAATGCATTAAAAGACAAAAAATACTATTATTTGTTTTACGTAAAGAGTCCCGACCTTTCGGTCGGGGCTTATTCTTATTTAGCTTTAATCTTTACAACATATCCGTCAAAGGCTTTCACCTTATCATTACTTCCGTAAAGCACGTTTTCAATGCAATACCCGTCTTTAAGGGTAAGTACAAGATCCTTGTCTTTATCGGTATGATTGAGGACTACCACATATGCGCTGTTTTGTGTTTCGTGATATGTAGAAACAAGGTCGTTGTCGGATATTGCATATGGATACTCAGCAATATAGTCGGCAAAAAGGGTTTTATAAACGACTTCTGAACCTTCGTCAAAAGCATTATGTCTGTCAACAAGATTATCTTCAAGAGGTGCATTTACAAAGAACACTCTGCCCTTTCCATAATTATTCACCGTGATAAAGGGATTGTTTTCCTTATCGTAAAAGAGCACCTTTGCCGACTTTGGTTCAAAGACAATATTGCGTCGTCTGAACAGAGTAATATCCTTATCCGCTATCGTTGCAGTAACATTTTGGGAGTATTCCGAGGAGTCAACAACCTTGAGTCCCGAGAAGCTTTCAAATTCGGAAATAACGGAGTTATTTATGGAAATATATACATCCGCACCGTTATAAACCCTTTCTTTAAGCTCATTAAAGCGTTCCACGGGCATCATTCTGATTCCGTTGATTGAAGGAAGCATATAGAGCTTTGAATCAGGCAAGGAATTTTCACCGTCTTCAAAAATACAGTTAAGTCCCGCTTTTTTCATAAGGCAGTATGTCATATACCCTACTCCCCAATGCCGCTGATTACGTGTCAGCACACATACTGCATCGACCTTTGCAGGTGGAAGCTCTATGCTTGTTTCGTCAAGAAAATCCGCAAACTTCTTCATTTCGCAAAGTACGGGTTTGGGATTGTGATTTACGTCCATCATTCCCAGCTCAAGCTCTACAAACTGGTCGTTATAAGGAAATGTTTTTAGGTTTGTCTGGTCATTTGCACACCACCACATAGCACCGTCAAGACCGTTTGCCCACAGAGAAAGCATATTGATTCTCAAAAAATCTGCAGCCTTTTCATTGCTGCAAATCATAGGTCCCATTGTACCTATTTCTTCAGCAAGGCAGGGCTTTTTGGAAATTTCGGCATAGTACTTTGACTGTGCCGTCGGGTGAAGCGTTGTTCTGAAGGAGAGTGTTTCGTCAATTCTTGTGTGCTCGCACCAATAAGGGTAAGGGTGTGTTGTGAGAATATCCGTAAACATACCCTGGTGGTAAATTCTCCACTCATTGTCAAGTGAAAGTCCGTGCATACCTGAAACAACGGGTCTTGTGTTATCGGCAGCCTTTATTGCATTTGAAACGGTTGCAGTCCAGCTTGCAGCCTCAAATACACTGCCTGCGGCAGACATACAGTTACACTCATTACCTAAATCCCAGGCATAAATGCACTTTCTATCCTTAAAGCGTTGAACAAAGCCCTTGATAAAGAGTTGTTCAAAATAGAGTGCTGCAGGATGTGTAAAGAGATTCTTTTCATAGAGTGCAGGCGGCACAAAGAGAGCGCCACTCATCCAGCCGGTGAGAAGTCCTACGATGATTTTTACACCGTATTTTTCGCATATATCGAGAAATACAGAAAAACGGGAAAGCATTTCTTCGTCGAGATAATATTCATTTTCGGGCTCTTGTCCGTTTTTAACGCAGTATCCTATTACCGTTCCCTGACCTGCAAGGACAGGTGTCACGGGCTGAAAATCTCTCCAGTTGGGAAATGCACGAAGATATTTTGCACCGTGTTCCGAGAGGATCCTTGTATCTTTTTCTATAATTTCCGCATCAAAATTCTGCCACATTTCTGTGCCTGCGTTTGATGCCCAGTAGTTACAACCCAATTTGAAGCTCATACAATTCTCCTCTGTTAATATTCAAATATTGCAAAGCCTGCGGCAGGAACGGTGACGAAGAAAGTCTTTTCATCCTCCCTCTTAATTATAACATCATCCGAGCAAAGCTTCAAGACCTTTATTTGTGCGGCATCCTTGAAGGTTACCTTAACACGTCTGTCGGCATTTCTGTCAATACTGTCACCAACAGGTCTTGCCCTGTAGTTCCCTTCGTTATTAAAGATTGAAAGGAAGCACTTATCTTTATCATTCGACACAAGCCAGTGAAGTCCGTCTACCGTTACAGGCATAATTTCTTCTGCTCTTGCCTTGATATCAAGCTCAAGCTTCTCTAAGCCTTCACCTGTCAGAACTCTGAACTTTTCACCCTTTGCCCCGGCAAAGCGTCTGTCGGGTGAGGCATCAATGAGGGTGTCATACTTCTTCAGGGTTTCCTCGGGAGCATCTTCATAGATAATATCAAACAAGTCACCGAAGCGGGAGTTTGTCATAACGTGACCTTCGTTGCCGTATCTTTCGCCGTAGCTTTCATATATAAGCTTTAATACATTTTCAACGTATCCGTTAAACTTTCTTTGTTCTTCTCCGATGGGAACAAGCATATAGCTATCATTGAACTGATTTATTTTGCGTACTCTGAAGGGATTGTGAATTTCAACGCAGGCATATTCCTTTGGAAGCACTATGGCAAAGGGTACATATGCCTTTACATTCTTATAATTCCTTGCAAAGTCGATAAATTCCTTCTTGGCTATACCGTATTCAGAAAGCTCAAAGGTGTTCATATCCGAGTAAGAGCAGTTAAGTCCCCATTCTTCGGCAAGGTAATCGGCACCGCTCATAAGGGAATAGTAATATATTCTCTTCTGAAGAAGTCGGGATGAGCCGCCTGCCTTACCGTGTTCGGTAAAGTTATCGGGATGAAGCTCCTGTGTCAGATACCATTCATTCGAAGGGTCATCGTTAAAGCAGGGCATCGATGCATCGAATTCCGTGGGGGAAGCAATCCAGGTTTCGTAATATGTACCCCACTTTTTACCCGCTCCGCCTGCAATACCGCGGCTCGTGGCAACGGCAATTCTCATATCGGCAATCTGCCAGCCCACCTCGGGCATAAACGTTTTCATTCCAAGCTCATTTTGCATTCTGTGAAGAAGGAAATAACTGTCACAAGGAAGCACATACCCGAGTGTTTCTTTCATTCTTCTCTTATAGATTGCCGAAACAAATTCAAGGAATTCATCGATATTCTTTGGCATACGGACGCTTGCATAATACTCGGGTGAATCCTGGGAGAGATTTGCAAGGGCCTTTCCGTCGGGCATTACGGCGTGCTCGCTTACAAGCTCCTTCCTGAGCATATCAAGGTCATATGGACCGTCACCGATTTTTTTGAGTCTCGGAATATCCGACTGGGCAAGGTTGCTTGCGCTCTCGTGGAGCTGGAAGCCGAGGAACCAATCTCCGAGAATGCTTTCGTATTCACGGATAAGGTCGTGGTCGAATTTGTATTCGTGGTATGTAATGCCGCCCGTTATTCTGTCAACATAGAAAGGAATTTTATTTTCCTTAATCATCGAGTGAAGCTTTGTTCCCTTTGAAGCAAATTTATTGAATTTTAACTCTTCGGGAACAGAAAAGGCGTGCTGAATTTTAAAACCCGAGTCTTCGTTGAGAAGGTTGTTTCTGACTAAGCCTTCACAGCATCTTTCGTTGTATACGTGGAAAAATTTCATTATCTGTTACCTCTTTAGCAGAAAAGCTCATTATCGCAAAGATTCTTTTCGGTTACAATATCACTTACGTGTGCGCCCACATAGCCGTTTTCGTAAAGATACTTACAGGCATCAAGCACTCTCTTTTCAAAATCGGGAAGATGGTTTTTATAGTCGGAAAGGAAATACTGCTCGTGAATCATCATTGACACAAAGCCACTTCTTTCGGGATGTGCAACGATATCACGAAGCTCCTTTACTGTCCATTCGTAATCATTAAGGTTAAGAACAATATCAATTCTGCCGAACATCATATCCTCATCCTTATCGTACCAGAAGTCACGGGTGTCGGCGTGCTTTACCTGCTCCTTATTAAGATAATAGGAAACAAGAGGTGTTCCATCGGGCTTTAATGTGAGATAACCCGTAAGTGCTCTGAAGCCGAGGCTTCTGAGTGCTCTTACGCCTTCCCTGTTCACCTCGCCCCAATGGATTGTTGTAGTATTATTTATGCTCTTTTTGCCTGCAAATCTTATAATTTCGCGGCAAACCCTTATGCAATCCTCGGTTATTTCTTGCTTTGTTGTATTTTTATAAGGCTCATCGGGATATTCCGTCTTTGCGTGGAAGGCAAGCTTTAACCAGTCGCTGTTATTCTCAAATTCATCCTTGAACTTATCCGTCATCATTGTAAGGTTGAAATACTCTGCATGCTCCTTGAAATCATCGGTAGGGATAAATTCATAGAAAAGATTGAGATGCACCTTTGCACCGTAAAGGTCGTGGGCCTTTTTATATACGGCAAGATAAGGGTTTTCAAAGATGGATTTATACACGTCCTTGTTCTTTGTAATATCCTGCAGACAAAGAATGTTATCGTCGGAGGAAAGTCTGAATTTTCCGACAGGGTCACAGAGTCTGAAAATATCAATTGTTGTCTCTTCTCCCGTTGTTCTGTCCTCGGCGACAAGCTTTGTTCTGTAGCCTGAAATGCACACCTCGGCACAGTAAACTCCGTCTTTAAAGTCCGCTTCTTTCTTGCAGATTACAACCTTGTGATTTTCGGGTGCCTTTACCTTGACAGGTATATAAAGACCGTCTTCGCACAGTCTTCCGTCGTGTTTGTTAAGGCAATCGCCGTCAAAGGGAAAAACAAAATTTATTGATGTATTCATAGTATTACCAACACCCTTCCTTTTCTTTATCTACATTATAGATTACTAAGACTAAAAAGTAAAGTAAAATTTCAACATTATAACCTGTATTTTTTCCATATTTCGCCATTTTTATATCATTGTCACGCCAGGTGCATCGTAAGCACAAACAAAGTACAGCATCTTGACAAAATGAATAACATATAGTAAAATGATACTATATATTGATTATAACTTTATGAGGTATTTTTTATGATTAAGGTTTCACCTTCAATGCTCGCCTGTGACTTTACGAAATACGGCGCGGAGATTGAAAAGATTGTGGGTGCAGGTGCAGAATACGTACATCTCGATGTTATGGACGGTGTATTTGTTCCTAACATATCATTTGGCATACCCCTTATTGAAGCGGCAAGAAAGGTTACCGATGCGGTGCTTGACGTACACCTTATGATTACAGAGCCCGAAAGATATATCGAGCAGTTTGCTTCGGCAGGCGCCGACATTATCGTTTTCCATTATGAGGCTACAAACAATCATATGGAGGTTATCGACAAGATACACTCTTTAGGCAAAAAGGCAGGTATTTCCATTAAGCCTGCAACACCTACATTTGTGCTTGAGCCGCTTATGAACAGTCTTGACCTTGTTCTCATAATGTCGGTTGAGCCCGGCTTTGGCGGTCAGAAGCTTATACCCGAAACGCTTGAAAAGGTTTCTCAGGTAAAGGAAATGAGACAGGTTCTGGGTGCCGATTTTGAAATCGAAATTGACGGTGGCATAACGGTAGAAAACGCGCATCTTGCAGTTGAAGCAGGTGTTGATGTTCTTGTTGCCGGCTCCGCCGTATTCAAAGCAGCTGACCCTGCGGCTGTTATCTCAGCCTTTAAAGAGTAATTTTTGGGACAGTCAGCCAAAAAATGTATGCCCGATTTTATTGCAATTTGGCGGACTTTGGGATATAATTTATGTGTCGACAAAAGTTCTATACTGAAAGGAAATGATTAAAATGAAGAAGACAGATATTAAGGAAGTACAGAACAGCGATAAGCAAAAGGCTCTTGCCACCACTATTGCTCAGATTGAAAAGAGCTACGGCAAGGGTGCTATTATGAAGCTCGGCGAAAACACGGCTATGAGCGTTTCGGCTGTATCCACAGGTTCTCTCAGCCTTGACCTTGCCCTCGGTATCGGCGGTGTTCCGAGAGGAAGAATTATCGAAATCTACGGTCCCGAATCCTCGGGTAAGACGACAGTTGCACTCCACATTGTTGCCGAAGTTCAGAAGCTCGGCGGTGAAGCGGCATTTATCGATGCAGAGCACGCCCTTGACCCTGTTTATGCAAAGGCTCTCGGTGTTGACATCGATTCCCTTCTCGTTTCTCAGCCCGACAACGGCGAGCAGGCTCTTGAAATCACGGAAGCTCTTGTAAGATCGGGGGCGGTTGAAGTCGTAGTTGTTGACTCGGTTGCAGCTCTCGTTCCCAGAGCCGAAATTGACGGCGAAATGGGTGACGCTCACGTAGGTCTTCAGGCAAGACTTATGTCGCAGGCTATGAGAAAGCTCTCGGGTGCTATTGCAAAGAGCAACTGTATTGTAATCTTTATCAACCAGCTCCGACTTAAAGTAGGTGTTATGTACGGCAACCCCGAAACAACAAGCGGCGGTAACGCCCTCAAGTACTATGCCTCTGTCCGTCTTGATATAAGAAGGGTTGAAACCATAAAGGACGGCGGAGAAGCTTCCGGCAACCACACAAGAGTAAAGGTTGTCAAGAACAAGGTTGCTCCTCCCTTTAAGACAGCGGAATTTGACATTCTCTACGGCAAGGGCATTTCAAAGGAAAGCGAGATTATCGACATTGCGGTAAATCTTGACATTATCCAGAAGAGCGGCTCCTGGTTCTACTACGGCGAGCAGAGACTTGCACAGGGTAAGGACAACGTAAGAATTCTCCTTGACGAAAACAAGGAAATGGCTGCTGAAATTGAAAGAAAAATCCGCGACAGGCTTCAGAACGGTGTAAACACCGACGAAGCTCTCGGAAACGAAGAAACAGTAACCGAATCGGGCATTCTTATTACCGAGGATTTTGACGCATAATGATTGTTTTAAAATCATATATATCCAAGGGTGGCTCTGAGGTCACCCTTGAATGCGAATTTAAGGAAAAGTATACCCTAACACGTGCAGATGCCGTAAGGCTCGGACTTTATGAGCTTTCGGAGGAGGATTTTCCTGTTGAATTTGACGACGGACTGATTGAATTTCTCGCTCAGAAGCTGGGGGCAATAAAGTATGCATCCTATCTTTTGCAGTTTTCCGACAAGAGTGAGAAAATACTCCGCCAAAAGATGCGGGAAAAGGAATACTCGCCAAAAGTTATTGAAGAGGCTCTTTCGGTAATGAGAGACGGCAATATCATAAGCGACGAAAGCTTATGTCTGAAGAAATACATTTCAATTGCATATTCAAAGCTATACGGTCCGCGAAGAATCAAAAGCGAATTGCTCTCGAAGGGATTTTCTCAGGATGATATTAAGAATGCCGAAGAAAAAACCGACATTGATTTTGACGAGCTTTGCAGAGAGCTTTGCGAAAAGCTTCTATCCCCCGGCAGAATAAAGCTTTCCGACAGAAAGGAAAGAGAAAAATTCATAGCAAAAATGTCAAGATACGGCTATGGGTATGAAACAATTAAGTCGGTCATAGGAGATTTTCCCGAAGCATTCGAAGATTAGTGCAAAAACTGAATAAGTTTTTTGATTAATTTCAAAAAAAATTTGCAAAATGTCTTGTATTTTCAAAATATTTATGTTATAATAGCTTGCGTTGTGTATGGACTACACGTTTAAATGTTAAAAACATCGGAGGAATTTTAAATGGCAACTACAACTACAATTATTGGTATTTTATTGATAGTAATGGCGGTTTTCCTTGTTATTGCGGTTCTTATGCAGAGCAGCAAGGATCACAGACTCGGCGGCTCTATCGCGGGCGGTGCTGAAACATTCTTCGGCAAGGCTAAGGGCAAGAGTATGGACGCTCTCTTCAACAAGCTCACAACAATCATCGCTATCATTTTCGTAATTCTCGTTATCGTTCTTTACGTAATTCAGCCCGAACCCTGTGCTTGGTGCGGTTATACCGACCACGATGCGGCTACTATCGAAGAATGCCCCGTTCTCGCGGCTGAACTCGACAAGGTAACTGCTGAAGGCGACGATGCTGATGCAAGCGGTGCAAACCTTGAAACAGAAGCAGAGGCTGAAACAGAGGCTGAAGTTGAGACAGAAGCCGAACCCGAAGCAGAAGTTGAAGCTGAGCCCGAAGCAGAAGTTGAAGCTGAGCCCGAAGCAGAAACAGAAGCTGAACCCGAAGCCCAGACAGAGGCTGAGGTTGTTGCTGAATAAGGACAATCAATGTTGCAAAGAACCGATGATATTCATAAGTTCTTCGCATCCGTCAGGTTTTGTCAGTATATAATTGTTCAATGATAACGGACGCGAGTTTTCACTTGCGTCTGTTTTTTTACTCTAAAACAGGAGGTTTTTAAAAGGTGAAGAAGTTTTTGGCACTTTCCTCAAAAGCGCTGAGTATCCCCGGTTTAATCAAGCGGTCAATCACAAAGGGGCTCTGTCGCTTTGACTCTTTTATGTGCTCATCCGTTTCCTCTTTTATATTTCTCATATTATATTCTTTTGCGATAAACATTTTTCTTGAAGCAGCACTGAGAAAGAGTTTTCCCGAAGCCTTTGGTCTTATTGCATCGGAGCCTCTTGTTTTTGCTCTCAATTTATTTATCGTTTTCGCAACCTTCTCTCTTATATACCTGTTCAAAAAGAGAACCTTTGCTTTTGCTCTTATATCAATTGTATGGTACATAGTTATATTTGTAAGCTACTACCTTATGACTACGAGAACCACCCCCTTCAACGCATCGGACTTCAGAGTGATAAGGTCTACATTTGAAATTATCGGCAACTACTTATCGAAATTCCAGATAGTTCTTTTATGCTTTGCAATCCTTGCAAGCATAGCACTTCTTGTGCTTGTTTTTATCAAGTGCAAAAAGAGAAGCACACGTATGACTCTCTCGTCATTCTTCCCTATCGAGATATGGTCGCTTGTTCTTGTATCTGTTGTGCTTTATACCAACATCGTTATCAATGCCGACAGGTTCGACAATCTGCCGAACAAATACCGGGAACATGGCTTTGCGTTTTGTTTTCTTTATTCAATCGTTGATAACGGTATTGACAAGCCCTCAAACTATTCAGCAACACTGTATAATGACTCCAGACGTCAGGCAAACAAGGCTGTTACTGACAGGGAAAAGAGCGACTCAAGCCTTGTAAAGCTAAGCTCAGAGGATATGCTTCTCGACAGCATTTACGACAAAGTAGTGGACAGCTACAACGTAATGCCCGATTATCTCTGTATGGAATTCAGCCGTGAGCAGGCTGACGGTGTTATTAATCACCTTGAAGGAAAATTCAACGAATATATAGAGGCATCAATCAACGAATCCAAAACCACAAACGTAGACGGCGAAGAGGAAAAGAAGCTCCACAGCACACTTGATATGCCGAATGTTATTTTCCTGCAGCTGGAATCCTTTTACGATGTTAACAACATTGAAGGTTATGAATATTCGGCAGAACCCCACCCGATTTATTCGATGCTTAAAGAACAACTACCCGGCGGTAAGCTCACCGTCCCTTCAATAGGTGCGGGCACTGCAAACACAGAGTTTGAGATTATAACTGGTATGGACGTATCCCTTTTCGGTATTGCCGAATACCCTTATCTTTCGGTTCTTCAGAATCAGACCTGCGAATCTATGGCATACAACGCCAAGGATTACGGATATGCGACACACGTTATTCACAACCACAAGGGTACCTTCTACGACAGAAACAAGGTGTTCCCCAACCTTGGATTTGACACCTTCTCGTCGATTGAAAACATTCCCGTAACAATCAGAAACCAGAGAAACTGGGGCAAGGATGCAATGCTTCTCGACCCCATTCTTGACACTCTCAATTCTACAGAAGGCAAAGACCTCATTTACACCATAAGCGTTCAGCCCCACGGCAGATATCCCACTGAGGCAAAGTACAAAAAGCTTCTTAAGGGTCAGGAGCCGAGAATCGGTGTTTCAGGAAATGAACACAACCCCGAAAACGCCGCCTTTACATACTACGTAAATCAGCTCACGGAGGTTGATACATTCCTCGGCAACCTTATTCTCGAGCTCAGCTTTATTGATGAGCCGACAATTCTTGTGTTCTACGGCGACCACCTTCCCGCCTTCTCTGTACAGCAGTACTGGAAGCTCAAGGAAGGCGACTGTTACCAGACGGATTATATGATCTGGAACAACTGCGGAATCGACTTTTCCGATGCAAAGGATCTTACCACATACCAGCTTTATTCCTATGTATTCAGCAAGCTTGGTATCGACAGCGGCGATGTTAACAAGCTCAACCGTCTTTATCTTGACGGAAATACAGCCGACTACCACTATTTAAGACATACCTATCAGTATGCTATATTTGAGGACAAATCGCTGAAAAACGTAGCGTCCGACATCACGGTTCCCGATTATCCCAGAGTAGACACACAGTACGGAGTTCTCAAGACACATATCAGCGACATCTACACCATCGGTGATACAACCTATATCATCGGTGAAAGATTCAACGAGTTTACGAAGGTTACAATAAACGGCGAAGTCGTTGAAACAAAGCTTATTGACAGCAACACAATTTCTATAACAGATGGTATAACCCCGGGTGACGTTCTTGGCACCAATCAGATGGCTGTAAATCAGACAAAGCTTGGTGAAAGTGAAAACACTCTCGAGTATTCTTCAACTATGATCGTTGAAGAAGGTATGCAGGATGAAGCACTGGAAATGATACTTCCCTCCGAAGAAGAATTCATCGACCCGTCAGAGGGTGTTATTGAAGATGCAACACTTGACTTTGTGACAGGTCAGGACGATATGGATATGCGTCAGGAAGACATAAACAAGCCTGCGGCTTAGATAGAAAACCTCGGTGTAAACCGAGGTTTTTCTTTGCATATACAAAAAACAAAGCACCGTGAAACACGGTGCTTTTGCCTATTTAGAAATTGAAGCGGTTGTTTGTTGTACGTGTACGGAAAATCTTCTTGATATCATCATCAATTTCGCTCTCAGCACCGTTTTCTTCACCTTCGGGAGCTTCATCACTCTCAGCAGATGCTTCTTCAGCATTCTCTGCAACGGGTGTAACAACGGGTCTTACAACTCTTGCTTCTGTCTGCTTGTTTTCGGGTTCAAAGCCTGTAGCAACTACAGTAACCTTCATCTCATCCTCAAGGGCTGTATCAAACGCAGCACCCCAGATAATATTTGCTTCGGGATTTGCTTCCTTACTGATGAGGTTTGCAGCATATTCTACTTCTTCAAGACCGATATCGGGGCTGGAGGTAATGTTGATAATAATTCCGCGAGCACCCGTGATGGAGGTTTCGAGAAGAGGACTGGAGATTGCAGCCTTTGCGGCAAGCTCTGCCTTATCCTTACCCTGACCTACACCAACACCCATATGAGCAAGACCTGCTTCTCTCATAGTAGTTGCAACGTCGTTGAAGTCGAGGTTGATGAAGGACGGTACGTTGATAAGCTCTGTAATGCTCTGAACACCCTGACGGAGAACGTCATCGGCAATCTGGAAAGCATTTGCAAGTGTAATTCTTGTTTCGGAAACAAACTTTAATCTTTCATTGGGGATCATAATGATGGAGTCAACGCACTTTCTGAGGTTATCAATACCTGCTTCTGCCTGAGCCATCTTTCTGGG
>CAZTNR010000034.1:0-20341 GCA_964614955.1 uncultured Oscillospiraceae bacterium
GAACCCTGGGATATGCCGGGTGATGCCGTTCCCGTTGTTATGGCGGCAGGATCATTTACACAAGGCTCGTCAATTGAGCTTTCGGCGGATGCTCCTTGCGTTGCACCCTATACCGTTTACCTCCAGGGCGGTCTTACCTATGAAAGCGGTAAGATTGGTATTCTTTATGCGGCGATGAATACGGAAAATGAATAATAAGCCAAAAAGAAAGTGTATACGCCTTACTGCAGAAGCCTATAATGAACGTGGGTTGTATTTTATAACGGTTTGCACGAAGAATCGTGAGGAAGTACTCGGCAAAATCTCCGTAGGGGACGATAATATCTAAATTTATATCTACGTTTAAACGCTTTTGTAATCGTGAAATCGGTGAGAACATATGGCAAAGAGCCTACCACGACCATATTATCAGAAACGGTGTTGATTTGGAAAAGCATATTGAGTATAATTTTTAACAATCCGTTGAATTGGGAATGTGATGACGGTTTTTTACTAAGCCAATGGTTGATTAGTTTTGAATGCATACAATACGCAAATAAGAAATAATTGAGGTGTTTCTGTGGAAATATATCCTGTTACTGAAAAAGATAAGGAATTAATACAAATCGGTTTGCAGGTTTTAGCCAATAATTTTGATGACGGTATTTACAACCACACTGTCGGTTGTGCGGTTTTGTGTAAAAACGGAAATATCTACAAAGGTGTAAACTGCGACGGTATTCACGGTTCTTGTGCTGAATACATTACTGTCGGCATGGCTATTTCAAATGGAGAGCGAGAATTGGATACAATTGTTGCTGTTCACGAGAAAGCTATTAACTGCGTAGTTCCTCCTTGTGGAAACTGCAGGCAAATGCTGTTTGAATATTGTCCCGAAATAAAAGTGATTGTCAACGATCAGAACGGAAATCTTATTAAGGTCAAAGCGAAAGATTTGCTGCCATTCGCGTGGAAACCCGTGATTTGTTAATTTCAAATTTATCATCCAATTACGTAACACAAAAGCCACGGCTCTGCCTTGGCTTTTTCACGCATTATATTTTTTCATTGCCTTCCAGAAGCCCGCATAGGATTCATATCCAACATACTCTGCAATTTCCGAAAGTGACATCTTTGAGGACGAAAGAAGCTGGCGGGCAACATTTGTCCGTATTTTTCTTACTTCTTCCTTGAAACTGTTACCCGTATGGATTTTTACAAGCCTTTCGGTCTGTCTTTCTGACAGATGAAGCTCATTTGCAAGGTCACGAAGCCGAACACTTTTGTTGTAATTTACGGAAATAAACTCCTGAATGATAAATCCGTAATCGGAAATGGAGGATGCACGTATTTTCCCTTGGCTGCAAAGGTAACTGCAGAAAAGGGATATGTATGAGGAAATCTTCGAATAGTCCTCGGTTGTTTTCAGACAATCCATTTCTTTGAACAGGTTTGAAACTGTTTCGCTTCCGATGTGTGCCGTTTTGATGTGCTTTGTATCAAAATCAACCTGAAAGGCATTGTGAAGTGTTCCTTCCTCCTTTTCAAGACAACAGTGAAATTCTCCCTGCGGAATAATCATAATGCTTCCGCTTTCAAGCTGTGTCTTCTTTTCACCGATGAGAAAAATGGCATTTCCTCCCGTAACAAAATGAATCTCCGGGAAATTATGCTTGTGAAGATTGGAGGCTGTTTCTTTTGATGAGGTGAAAAAACCGTTCATAAAGAATGCTCTGTGGCTTTCGTTTAATACGGTGATGCGAAGTTCATTATACATTTTACATTTCCTGACCAGACATTTGTTTTTCGCTTTTGTCAATGTGGTATATTTACATTTGCCACACTTGCGTTTATAATTAAATTATACCGAAACAGAAAAGAAAGTCAAGGTGAATGAAGTGAAAATAGTAAACATAGGCGAGCCTTTGGTGATTATGAGCAATCCCGGTTCAAAACACAATTACTTCGGATGGCCCTCTGTGACAAGGCTTCAGAATGGCAAAATCGCGGTAGTTGCATCGGGATTCAGACTAAAGCACCTTTGTCCTTTTGGGAAAAGTGTTATAAGCTACAGTGAGGATGACGGCAAAACCTTCACATATCCTGCACCTGTAATTGATACGCCATTGGATGACAGAGACGGCGGAATACTTGCATATGGCGAAAAGAATGTTATAGTCACATCCTTCAACAATAGTGCCGCCTACCAGAGACAGTACACGGATGATCCCTACTGCCTAGCATATCTTGAGCTTATCACAAAAGAGGACGAAGAAAAGTACCTTGGTGCTACTTACAGAATAAGCTATGACTGCGGAGTGACCTTTGGCGAAATCAAAAAGAGCCCCGTTTCTATGCCCCACGGACCTATTGAAATGCCAGACGGCAATCTTTTGTGGGTGGGCAGACCCTTCGACAGAACGAATGGTGATTTTATACAGTCCTATCTTCAGACAGATGACGGTGAGTTCCGGTACCTTGGCGGTATTGAAAACGTAAAAACAAGTAAGGGCGAGGAAACCGTTTCTTGCGAGCCCCACTCAATTCTCCTCAAAGACGGAAGCATCCTTACTCATATAAGAGTGCAGAAGACGGGTGAGCACTTTTTCACAACATTCCAGTCAAAGAGCACAGACGGCGGAAAAACATGGTCAACGCCGAGACAGCTTCTTTCCGACTTCGGAGGCTCACCTCCCCATCTTTACAGACACTCCTCGGGACTTCTTATCTGCTCCTATGCCTACAGAGAAGAACCGTTTGTCATAAGAGTGATGTTCAGCCGCGATGAGGGCGAAAGCTGGGATATTGATAATGACCTTTACATCAACGGAGTAAGTTGTGATATGGGATATCCTGCAACGGTGGAGCTTCGTAACGGAAGTCTTCTCACTGTCTTTTACGCAAAGCAGCATAGCGATGATGAGCCTTGTGTAATTTTGGGACAGAAATGGAGAATTGAAGAATGATGAAATTTGAAGGCATATTACCTGCACTTGTAACCCCTCTTGATAAGGACGAAAGAGTGAATGTGCCCGTATTGCACTCGCTTATACGATATCTTTCTGATAAAGGGGCAGACGGATTCTATGTAGGAGGTGCTACAGGCGAAGGTCTGGCTCTCAGAAAAGAGGAAAGAATGATTCTTGCAGAGGAGACCGTAAAGACAGTTGGCAAAAAGAAGCCTGTGATTATTCAGGTAGCTTGTACTGTATTTCCCGAGGCTGTTGAACTTGCAAAGCACGCAGAAAAGGCGGGTGCCGATGCAATTTCGGCAACACCCCCGCTTTTCTTCGGGTATGATGAGGATGATGTTTATAACTATTATAAAAGGCTTGCAGAAAGCGTGAATATTCCTCTGATGATTTACTATAATCCGGGTGCGGGGTTTAAGTTCAATGCAAAAATTGCCGCAAGAATGTTTGAGGTCGATAACATTACCGCTATAAAGTGGACAAGCTCTGATTATTACGAAATGATTCGCCTTAAGGATCTGACACAGGGAGAAATGAATATAATAAACGGACCTGATGAAATGCTTCTTATGGGACTTAATGCGGGAGCCGACGGCGGAATAGGTACAACATATAACTTTATGATTGATATAATCAAAGCTGTTTACGATAACTTTAAGACGGGTAATATTGAAAAAGCAAAAATGATGCAGAATAAGGCTGACCGGATTATTGCAGAACTAAAAAAATACAGGGCAATTCCAGGCACAAAGGCAATTCTTGAAGAGATGGGATTTGAAGTGGGAAATGCGGCTTTCCCAATGAAAAAATATAGCGAGGAAACAAAAAAAGAACTGTTCAGGAATGTAAAGAACGCAGGACTTGAGGTTTAGCACGAAATTAAAAGCCACGGCATTGCCGTGGCTTTATTGTATACGGGTTTCATTTGTTATTTTCCTCGGATAATGTCCCCGAATTTCAGCGGCTCATCTACCTCAATCGAAAATCTCATCTGAGGATGAGGACAGCTTTCGATGTCCTCACCGTTTTCATTTTTCATTGCTTTGAGAACAATATCCCTTGTTTTAACACCGGGAGATACAAGCTCGCAGACTTCACCGCATAACGCCTTGTTTCTCTGAATAAGTGTAGCTCTTTTTGTGCTTTCGTCATAGCTCTCAACTGTTGCTATAAACGCTTTGTCTCTGATATATCCGCCGTCCTTTGTTATCTGTGCAGTCTCTTTGGGATCGTCAAAGAAGTAACCTGTGCCGTATTCCCTGTGGCTTACACATTCAAGCTCTTTTTCAAAGCTTTCATCAAATACGTATGAGTCGGGATTTTCGAAATATCTCAAAAGCTCCGTCTTGTATGCATTTGCGGTTACTGCCGTGTAGTATGCACTCTTGACTCTGCCCTCAATCTTGAAGGAGTCAATGCCGGCATTTACAAGCTCGGGGATATGTCCTATCATACACATATCCTTGGAGGAGAACATAAATGTTCCTCGCTCGTTCTGTACAAGGGATACAATTTCCTCGGGTCTCTTCTTTTCAAAGATTTCAGCATACTGCTCCTTGTCAAAGTATTCCCAACGGCAGGGCTGAGAACAGTTGCCGCGGTTGGAATCACGTCCCGAGAAAAAGTTTGAAAGAAGGCATCTTCCTGAATATGAAACGCACATAGCACCGTGAACAAAGGCTTCAAGCTCAAGCCGGGGCGGTATTGCATCGCGTATCTTTCTGATTTCGGAAAGCCGAAGTTCTCTTGCCAAAACGATTCTTGTCGCGCCCAATGAGTGCCACATCTTGCAGGCTTCGGCGTTTACCGTGCTTGCTTGTGTTGAAACGTGAAGCTCAATAGAAGGACAGAACTTGTTGGCAAGGGAAAATACACCAAGGTCGGATATGATCAACGCATCCGGCTTTGCCTCGTTCTCCAAGAATTTCAGATAGTCGGGAAGAAGGTGAATTTCATCCTCGTGGGGAAGAACATTTACCGTAACATAAACCTTGACATTACGCTCGTGGGCGTATTTTACTGCTTCAATAAGCTCTTCCCTTGTAAAATTGTCGGAAGCTGTACGCATACCGAACAATGTCCCTGCAAGGTAAACTGCATCTGCACCGTAAAGGATTGCAAACTTCATTTTTTCAAAGTTGCCTGCAGGAGATAGAATTTCAGGTCTTTTCAATTTATTACCTCTTAATTGTAAGCATTGACGTGGTCAACAAATGTGCCGGAGAAAATTGTTTCGCCGTCGCTGTTTGTGTAGAAGAAATAGTAGTTTGTCTTTTCGGGATAGAGAGCGGCGTGGATTGCTTCATCGCCGGGGTTGCATATGGGACCGGGAGGAAGTCCTCTGTTAAGGTAGGTGTTGAAGGGATGAACTCTTGACTTGTTGTCACCTACCTCAAGCTGCTTCTTTTCACCCTGATAGGAATAAAGGGTGGTTGCATCGGAATCGAGAAAGGGATAGGATGCGGCGTTGTTAAGCCTGTTGTGGAACACGGAGGAGATCTTGTAGAAGTCCTCTGAGTTGTTGCCTTCTGCTTCAATCATCGACGCAAGGGTCACAATTTCATCTATTGTAAGTCCGAGTTCCTCGCATCTTGTGTAGTAAGCCTCATCGAACTTTCTGTTAAAGTTGTTAAGAAGCTTTGTAATTACCGAATCAAGGTTTTCACCTACATAGAAATCGTAGGTGTCGGGGAAAAGGTAGCCTTCAAGCAGATAGAATTTATCCGATTCAATCTTGCCGTTTTCGTCTTTTGCCTCGTTATAATCCTTTAAGAAATCATATTCGTATGCAGCCGTGTTCAGCTTTTCCTTGAACTGCTCAACGCTTGATTTGTTCATTACTCTTTTTTCAACAAAAAGGTCTATAATCTCATATACCGTAAAACCTTCGGGTATTGTAACACGTACAATCTCGGTTGAATATTTGGATTCGGCAAGACGAGAAATAAGTTTGTCATATCCAAGGCTTGAATTAAGGACGTGCTCGCCTGCTATAAAGTTACCCGTATAGTACCCTTTGCCGTCCATTCTGAGATGGGAGTATATTGAGTAGATTGTAGAATACTTGATTACGCCTTTTTCTTCAAGTATCGTTGCAACATCCGATAGGGAAGCACCTTCTTCAATCGTAACGGTTATTTCCTTATCCTGCTTTACAAATGCGAAAACGTCGTTTGCTATCTTGATAAAGGAAACCGAGATAAGAACACTTATTGCCACAACAACGAACAGATATATCAGAACCTTTGCATAGCCGGGCATTGCTTTCTTTTTCTTCTTTTTCTTTCTTTTTGCTGCGGGTCTTTTTTCGACAAGGGCATCGAAATCATCGAGACTTATACCGCCGTCGGATATTTCGGGAGAGTAGGTCTTTGGCTTTGATGTGCTTTTTTCCTGAACATCCTTTTTTTCTGCAGGCTTTTTTGCAGCATCTGTATCGACACGTGTCGGCGTATTGTCGCTGTAATCGTTGTTTTTTATATCATCTGACTTCTTTTTCTGAAGAATGTCAAGTATGTCGTCAATGTTGCCGTTGTTTTCGGGATTGTTGTTCACGTTATATCCTCCTGACTTTTATTTTTCCCACCTTGTACTGCTTCCTGCGGGAAGCACGGCACCCGTGGTGGTTACGGGAATGCCTATTTCGTCACTTATTACCGTTCCGCCGAACTTGTCCGCAAAGTGAAGCTTTGCAATATAGCCCACGGTTGAAGCAGAAAGACCGGTTGTGTAGGAATTGATGATTACAAATAAAGGGTTGTCTGAAATAAGCTCGGATGTGAGAGCAATAAGGTTGTCAACATCGTCTTCAAGCTTCCATATTTCACCGCCGGGACCTCTGCCGTAGCTTGGCGGGTCCATAATAATCGCGTCATATTTGTGCCCGCGTCTTATTTCACGCTCAATAAACTTCTTGCAGTCATCCACAATATAGCGTATGGGAGCGTCTTTAAGACCCGACAGAACCGCGTTTTCCTTGCACCAGGCAACAATACCCTTTGATGCGTCAACGTGGCATACAGAGGCTCCCGCCTTGGCTGCGGCAATTGTGGCAATACCCGTGTAGCCGAAAAGATTAAGTACGCTTATGGGACGACCTGAATTTCTTATTTTAGAGTCAATAAAATCCCAGTTGGATGCCTGCTCGGGGAAAACACCCGTGTGCTTAAAGCCTGTGGGACGCACACAGAAGGTGAGACCGTTTCTGTTTATGTTCCAGCCCACATTAAGCTCGTCACCCGAAAGATTCTTGATGTCCCAGGCACCGCCGCCCTTTGATGAACGGATATATCTTGCATTGTACTTTTTCCAGGCAGGGTGCTTCTTTGCATTTTTCCATATAACCTGGGGGTCGGGACGGACTAAAATTATGTCCTTCCATCTTTCAAGTCTTTCGCCGTCTGAGCAGTCTAAGAGCTCGTAATCGTTAAAGTCGTTTGTATACCACATAGTTTGTCCTTTCGGGGATTAATAAATGCCGTCCTTGTATTTTGCACTTGCTGCCTTCAAGAGATCCGCACCGCGAAGATGTACTTCTTCATTCTCGGGCGTAGTTGCTTTCCAGGTTGTCATCATAAAGCCCTTCAAGTGCTCGGGCGAAATTGTTTTCTTTGAGTGATTGATAATATGTTCAAGGTTTTCGTCCATAACTACAGTACTGCCGGAAGGGATTTGGTCAAAGCCGTGCTTTTCAAGAAGCTCGTAAGAATGCCAGCAGTCGTCGTGCCAGTCGTTCAGCACCTTGAAATCTCTGTAGTACCAGATACTGAGAAGTGCATCCCTTGTCATATTTTCAAGGAACAGCTTTTCTCTCTTTTTGGTGTGCCAGATGTAGTCTGCCCATATCCAGGGACGTGCACCGTTCTTTTCAACTCTTTTAAAGAGCCTGTTCAGGTCGTGCCAGTAAAGCTTTCCTTCGCGGATAACTGTGTAGGTGTAGCCCTCCTGAACAGAGGCAACCTCTTCGTCCATACCGAGATGGAAAAGCCGGGGACTGTCAAAAAGCTCGCATATTTCGTCAATCACATCGTTGCAAAATCTGTAGTATTCGGGAGTTGATACCATTCTCGAATACTTGCCCATCCATTCGTCGTGGCTTGATGAGAAGTTGAGCTTGGGGATTACTTCAAAGCCGAGACTGCGAAGACGTGAAAGCTCATTTGCAACCTCTTTTTTTGTCCACGAACCTGTAACTGCAATTTCGGGGTGTGAATCGAGAACTATACCTTCGCCGATGTCAAGCACGATTGTGTTGACACCGCTTCCTGTTAGATTATCTACGATTTTGTTCCAGGTATCTTTGTTGAACTGAAGATAGTCTGTGGCAATGTCGTGGCTACCTGTGCCTTCAAAGATGTCAGCGGCTTCCTTGTCTGCCCACATATTGTAACCGAGATGTGCAAGATAGCACCACATAAGATTGTTTGCCATTGTAATTACCTCTTATAAATTGTCAAAGAATCAAAATCTCCGAGAGGGAGTGTGAGTGTGTCGTTCTTCTTGATTCCGCATTCAAGTGTGTAAATAAACTTATTTGTCGGATTTGAAAGACGAGCTGTTGTCATATCAACGGTTTTGGAAAGCGCTCTTGCGTTTATAACGTGGTCTAAGCTCATACCGTCGATTATTGCCTTGCTGTCATCACTTGCCTTGAAAATAAGGGTGGGGATGAAGGGAGAAGCTTCATTGTCTGCATTTCTCTTAAAGCAGGTAATATCAACACCGTCAACGCTTCCGCTGAAATAAAAATATGCATTTTCGAGATCGCCTGTGAAATGCGAAGCCGAGTAAACTTCTATGTTTTCGAAGCTTGCATCTTCAAGACCAAAGCCGTCATTGACAGACACAAAAGCTTCATTGAAAGCACCTGTAACATCCTCGCACATAACATTTTTTGCCTTACCGTTTGAAAACTCAAAAAGCTTGCTGCAAATGAGAAGGGAGACGCTTCTGACATTTAACGAGGATATAGAGCAGTTTTCAGCTTTTATTACAGGGTATGATTTCTGTATGTGTATGTTTTTGACATATACATCGCGGCATTCACCAAATAAATGTATAGCTTCGTTGGAACAGAAAAAGGTGCATTTTGAAATATTGACCGTTTCGCAGTCTGAAAGCGAGACAGCTGAAAAATAAGCTTTAAATTCGGCAAGAGTCAGATTGCTTACTTTTTTGAATTCAATAAATCCGCAATCGTAGCCGTGTCCGAAAGCGTGAAATCTTCCGCCCTGAATTACAATTGAACTTTCATCCTCTGCGTAGAAAAGCGGCTTTGTTTCATCCTCCGATGGCTCATAGTATAATTCAGCCAAAGGGTGAAAATGAAGTTTTGTGTTGGATGTGAGCTTTATACTTTTCTTGATGAAATATTTGCCATAAGGCACGACAATAAGACTTTCACCGTTCTCTATTGCCTTTATAAACGCATCCGAGCAGTCCGTCTTGCCGTCAGCCACCGCACCGTAGGCGGTGATATCCGAACCGTAAATTAAATTTTCACTCATATTATTTTTCCTTGTAGATGTATATAATCAGATTTCTGTCGTTTTCTTGTTTTTCGAAGCCCCGAAGTGCGGCTGTATCGCAGTCTTTCATACCCGATAAACCTTCACCCGTAAACTTGACATAGGCTTCTTTTTTTACCCATATGTCAAGAAAAGCCTTGTCCTTGTCCTCGGCACTCTCAATCAAAGCGCATTCGCTTGCCGTGAAAAACTTTTTCATAATAGCATCACGCCTTTGCATCCTTCTGCCGACCTTTTCCGCATCAATGCCGAAGGCTTCCTTGTCAACAGCCACTATCACAACATCCTCTGTGTGAGTAACACCGATACAAAGGGGATAGTCAACATAGGGCTTTCCGAGTTCAGTCCTCAGAATTTCGCCGTCATATGGGGGAAGGGAATGCCCCGAAATGTATTCCTTCAGGGATTCCCTTATCATCATATCTGTTTGTTCTCTTTTGTGACCGCATTTCTTGTCATAAAAGCAGAGCTTCATTGTTTATTCCTGTACTTCTGTGCTTTCAGCCGTTTCTGCTGCGGCCTCGGTGTTCTCAACCGCCTCTGTGCCCTCAGCCTGTACGTCATCGATGCCCACGGTGTTTTCCGCTTCTTCCTGCTTGTCAACACGGGTAAAGGAAACAATCTTCATATCTTCGCCGATTCTCATAACGCGAACACCTGCAGCGGTTCTCGAGTAAACGGAAATTTCGGATACTCTTGTTCTTATAATCATACCTGTGTTGGTGATGAGCATTACGTCGTCTTCTTCTGAAACTGCCTGAATACCTGCAAGCATACCTAATTTGTCGCTTGTCTTGTGACAGGTTACACCCTTACCGCCTCTGTTGTGGATGGGGAAGTCTGAAATTCTGCTTCTCTTTCCGTAACCGCTTTCGGAAATAAAGAGAATGTGTCTGTCGTCATCTTTACTCAGTGCAACTGCACCTACAACAAGGTCGCTATCGGAAAGATTAATCGCCTTAACACCGCGGGCTGTTCTGCCGAGAGTTCTTGCACTTTTTTCGTCAAAATGTACTGCAAAGCCCTTGTGGGTTGCAAGGAGTACATCGCTGTTTCCGTCGGTTCTGAGTACGTGTAAGAGCTCGTCACCTTCGTCGAGATTGATGGCGATAAGTCCGCTTCTTCTTATGTTCTTGTAGCTCTCTAAAAGGGTACGCTTAATAATACCGTTCTTGGTAATCATTGTAAGATAGGGTGACGCCTTGAAGTCTTCGATGGAAAGGTAGGCCGTTACTGCTTCACCGTTCTGAAGCTCAATAATGTTTACAAGGTTTGTGCCCTTTGCATTCTTGGAGGCTTCGGGAATTTCGTAGCACTTCTTCATAAACACTCTGCCCTTGTTTGTAAAGAGCATAAGGTAATTGTGCGTGTTGGCAATAATAACACTCTGAACAAAGTCTTCTTCCTTTGTCTTCATTGTGGTTATACCTCTGCCGCCGCGTCTCTGTGCATTGTATTCGTCAACGGGAAGTCTCTTTATATAACCTGCGTGGCTGATTGTAACAACGCAGTCCTTTCTTTCGATAAGGTCTTCGATAAGAATTTCGTTTTCTACTTCTTCTATAGCAGTTCTTCTTTCGTCGCCGAACTTCTTCTTGATTTCAAGCATTTCGTCGCGAACTATGTCAATAACGCCTGTTTCACTCTCAAGGATTTCAGTAAGCTCCTTAATCTTTGCGTGAATTGCATCCAGCTCTGCAAGAATCTTGTCAATTTCAAGACCGGAAAGACGTCCTAAGGGCATCTGTACGATTTCCTGAGCCTGAATTTCGGTCAAATCAAACCTTTCGATTAACTTTTCCTTGACCTCGGGAATACCGCCGGGAGTGAAACGGATAATCTTGATTACCTCGTCAATGTTGTCTATAGCAATCTTTAAGCCCTCTAAAATGTGAGCTCTCTTTTTAGCCTTGTCAAGATTGAATTTTATTCTTCTTTCAACTACTTCTCTCTGATGGTCGATGTAGTGGCGGAGCATCTGCTTTAAGTTCAGAACTCTCGGCTCACCGTCAACAAGGGCGAGCATATTTATTGCAAATGTGTCCTGAAGCTGTGTAAGAGAATAAAGCTGATTGAGCATAATCTGGGGATTTACGTCGCGGCGAAGCTCAATAACAATTCTCATACCGGCTCTGCCCGATTCGTCACGGATAGCAGTAATTCCGTCAACGCGCTTGTCCTTAACAAGGTCGGCAATACTTGCAACGAGCATACTCTTGTTTACCTGATAGGGGATTTCGGAAATAATGATGCTTGTTTTGCCGTTTTTCTCTTCTTCAAAATCGGCTTTTGCACGTACTACGACTCTGCCTTTACCCGTCATATAAGCCTGGTAAATACCGCTTGTACCGTGGATTGTGGCATATGTCGGAAAGTCAGGACCTTTAATGAACTGCATAAGGTCAACAACAGTTGCCTCCGGGTTGTACATAAGGTGAATAGCACCGTCAATAACTTCGTTTAAGTTGTGTGAAGGAATATTTGTCGCCATACCTACGGCAATACCTACAGAACCGTTGACTAAAAGGTTGGGGAATCTTGAAGGAAGTACCGTCGGCTCCATAGCCTTGTTGTCGAAGTTGGGCATAAAGTCAACTACATCCTTGTCGATGTCGGCAAGCATTTCGTCTGCCATTCTTGCAAGGCGGGCTTCTGTGTAACGGTAAGCCGCGGCACCGTCTCCGTCGATGTTACCGAAGTTTCCCTGACCTTCAACGAGAGGGTAGCGAAGCGAGAATGGCTGTGCAAGTCTTACCATTGCATTGTAAACGGCAGCATCACCGTGGGGGTGATAGTGACCGAGCACGTTACCGACGGTTGTAGCAGACTTTCGGAACGGCTTTGAATGTGTAAGACCGTCGTCGTACATAGCATAAAGAATACGTCTGTGTACCGGCTTTAAACCGTCTCTTACATCGGGAAGCGCTCTGTCCACGATAACCGACATTGCATAATCTATAAATGATTTTTTAACCTCAGCCGAAATTTCAACCGCTGTTATATTCTGACCTTCAAATCTTTCGTCCATTTTTTAATAGTCCTCCAAAGTATTTTGTGTTCTTGACGAAGGTAAACCTTACGCAAAATATTTTGTATGTGTTGTTTATCCGTTGATTTCTGATTTTGCCTTATTTTCAGCTTCTTCTTTTGCCTTGTCCTCTGCATCGAGAGCCGCTTCAATAGCTGCATCTCTCTGCTTAATCATTTCCGCCTGTTCTTCTCTGAGCTTTTCTTTTTCCTTGACAAGACGCTTGCCCTGAGAGAAGGAACGGTGGATTATCATAGCTACATCGTACTGGGTGTTGTCGTAGTAATTGTAAGTTTTATAGGCGTTGATAAGCCGTGTGATAAGCGAAACCGTTTTGTAATCAACATAACCGCTTGCTTCTATGTCGTGGTCTGTCTGTAAAACGAAAAGTGCTGTTTTTGTCATATCGTCAAATACGCCGTCGCAGAACTGCTCTCTCAGAACACCCATAACAAAGAGCCTGTCCTCAAGCGCCTTTGTGACGTCGCTGTATACACCGTCTTTTATTTCAACATAATTCTGATGGTTGAATACGCCGAGCTCAGGGAGTGTGTAGCACATTTCGACCTCGTCTATTTCAAGATCGGGGAAAATTCCTATTCCGTCGTAGGATTCCTTTTTTTCGTTGAGCATCTGGTATGTGGTAATGGTAATGTAGTCGCCTGTTATAAGCGTATATACCTCCTGACCGAGACTCTTGCCGAAGGACCTTTTGCCGACCACCTTTGCAAGTCCCTTGTCCTTCAGGATGCTGGTGAACAGCTCTGCGGCACTTGCCGTGTTTTCGTTTATGAGAATCGTTATGCTGTCAAAACTGATTTTTCCGTTGGTGGAGTAAACAGGCTGAGGTTCTTCAAGACTTCTGTCGCTGTAGTAGCAGATAAGCTCTCCTTCATCAAGGAAAATCTCAGCCATTGCAAGAGCATAGTCGAGAGAACCGCCGCCGTTGTTTCTTAAGTCAATCGTGAGATTCTTTATTCCGTCGTCCGCATACTTTTTAACAAGACTGCAGAATTCGGTGTCGGTTCCGTTACCCAAAAAGCTTTGCACCTGAATAAATGCGGCGGTGGCATCGTGGTTGGGATCAACCGTTGATGAAATCTGAGAAATCTTCATCGGGCCGCGCTCAAGAGAAAAGGTGTGCTTTTCTCCGTTTCTGTCTACGGTGATTTCAACGGTGGGCTGTTTTGGCGTATCAATCTCTGTGTTTTGGCTTGCGGCACCTTCTTGGGTGCTTGTCTCTGTGTCATTGTTGACTTCCGGTGTCTTGATGAATTTTTGGGGCTTTGCAAGAAGGGTTGTTACAACGTCAAATGTATGATTTTCAACATTTATCCCCGCAATTGAAACAAATCTGTCGCCGGGCATAAAGCCTGCATCGGAGGCATTGGAGTCGGGAATGACCGTTTCAATAAACACTCCGCTTTCGCCGTCTTTTATTGTAAAGCCGAAGCCCGTGGATTCGCTTTCGGGATTTAGGAATTTTGATGATGCTTCGTAGTAGGAACTGTACGGGTCCATTGTTCCCAGTATATACTCCATAAAGTAGGAAAAGTACATCGGGTTGTCCTTCAGAAAGTCTTCAAAGAATTTGTGAAGCACTTCTTCTTCCGTAAACTCATACAGATGTTTTTCGACGTATGCATCAAGTATCTGCTCGAACATTCTGTATATGTAGTCGTTTGGTCTGTACTGGTGAATTACATTGGCTGGAGGATTGTCGTCCGACACATTCTCTTGTTCCGTGTTTTCTTCTTCCTGCTTCTGTTGTTCTTCTGAGGAAACCTCACTGTTTTCTGCTTCGGGTTCCTCTTTTGTTTCAGTACCGTATGGGGTAAATGCCGATGCGCCCTGGCAAATTGCCGATGCCGCAATTATTGCGGCAAGAATTCTTTTTAGTTTCATTTTATTTCCTTTCATAGGTTTGGCGTTTCCTCACCGGGAACTGCCGTAAGTGTGAAATCCGTAACTTCTGCGGTGATGCCGTTCACTTCTATTGAATAGCTGACGTGAAGTACACCGCCGTCTTCCTTAAGATTGTTCTCCACACACTCTGCCGTAAGACACAGCATAATGGGGGACTGGTTTTCGTTTTCTTCGGTCGCCTCTTCGATAAACAGCGATTCGGGAAGACATATGTAGTTTCTCTTGTCTTTTTCAAAAACAAGCTCCGAAAAGTCGTCTTCCTGTCCGTTAAGAGTTATTCTGCCGCTTTCGGCGTGAATGCAGATAGGGGTGAAGTCGCCGCTGTATCTGATAAGAAAGCCGCCTTTTCCGTCACTCTGAAGAGTGCCGAGGGTTGAATACTCTATTTCTTTGTTGACCTCCGGCATAGTGGATAAATCAAGTGTGTTTCCAGCGTCGGAGCTTATAAATTCCTCAAGGGTTTCGATGCTGAAATCACCGCTTTCGGGGTCTCTGGAAATCTCTCCGAGATTTTCCTCGGTAAACGCGGCGGTGCTTTCTTCTTCGGAAAATACACTGCTTCCATAGATGTTTGCGAAAATGTAGTCGCATCCGAAATAGTGTTTTCCGCTTATGCTTATGGAAACCTCCTTTGGCAGATGTGTGATTTTCATACCGGGTTCCTCATTTTTTGCTTTTGTAGTAGTAGGATGAGATGTCTGTCTTTGTGACGTTTGTTATACATTCTCCAAGAAAAAGGGATGCCGATTCGCAAAAGCCGCAGGTTTCATCGCTGACGTAATATTCAACGGAACCGACCGTGTTTTCGCAAAGAAGTCCCTCTTTTTCGAGAAAAGCCTTGATTTCAAAGGCAGCTTCTTCGCCCGAATCCACTATTTCTATATTTTCCGAAATAGCCTCCTTTGCACTCTCGAGGATGATGTCACGTATAATAGGGTAGTGGGTACAGCCGAGAATGATGCAGTCGGGGTTGAAATCCTTTAGCTTTGAAATGTACTCATCTGCAATTATGCGTGTAACCCTGCAGTCCTTGCCGACATATCCGTTTTCAACAAGCGGAACGAACATCGGGCATCCTACGCCCATTACCGAAAAGCCTTTGTAGTTTTCGTTAATATACCTTTCGTGTGCTGCATTTTTTACTGTTGCGGGTGTTGCGAGAAGAGCAATTCTTTTGTTTTTTGATAACCGGCAGGCAGTCTTTGCCGATGCTTCCACAACGCCGGTTATGGGAACGTCAAAATTCTGTCTCAGAGCACCGAGAGCCACCGAGCTTACGGTACCACAGGCAACAAGAGCCGCCTTGATGCCGAAGGACGAAAGAAAATTCATATCGTCAAGCGCATATTTTGTTATGGTCTCGTCGGAGCGTGTCCCGTAGGGAACTCTGCCCGTATCACCAAAGTAAATAATTCTTTCGTTGGGGAGTATTTTTTTCAGAACTCTTACGGCTGAGAGTCCGCCGAGACCTGAATCGAAAACTCCGATTGCACTGTTTTTGCTGCTCAAATGTACCACCCGAATCTGTGTTTTTAAAGGTTATCGTGCAAAAGCACAATACCCCCCGCATATTAACATTATATATTATAACATATAATAATATATATGTCAAATAAAAATGCAATAAAAAATGCCGTTTTCGAAAGAAATTTTTGTGTGATTTTGATGATTTTTCAAAAAGGACTTGCAATTTGAAATTTTGTGTTGTATAATACTGTCGTATTTGTATGCGGACAAGTTAACTTATAGGAGATAAGAAATGAGTAAAGATATTGCTATTGACCTTGGTACGTCAAACGTACTTGTATATGTCAAGGACAAGGGCATTGTCATAGAAGAGCCGTCGGTTGTGGCGGTTGATAAGGAAACGGGAAAGATACTCAAGTTCGGTAAGGAGGCGCAACTGCTTCTCGGTAGGGCACCCGGCAACATTCTTGCCGTAAGACCCCTTCAGGACGGAGTAATCTCCCAGTATGACGTTACCCTGCATCTTATCCGCTATCTCATAAAGCGTGTGTGCGGCAACAGCTTCTTTAAGCCGAGAGTGATGATTTGTGTTCCCGGCGGAATAACAGAGGTTGAGGAAAGAGCTGTGTGCGATGCCGCAACAAGCGCAGGCGCAAAAAAGACATACCTTATTGAAGAACCTATGGCTGCGGCAATCGGTGCGGGTATTGATGTTTCAAAACCAAACGGTAATATGGTGGTCGATATAGGCGGCGGCACATGCGATATTGCAGTTATATCCTACGGCGATATTGTTGTCAGCGATTCCATAAAGATGGCAGGCGACAAGATGGATGATGCCATAATCAGACATATAAGACATAAGTACAATGTGCTTATCGGCGAAGTGACGGCTGAAGAAATAAAAAAGACGGTAGGCTCGGCGCTTCCCCTTGATAAGGAATATATTGTGGAGGTAAAGGGCAGATGCCTCACCGAGGGACTTCCCAAGATGGTTTCGGTAAATTCTGCGGAAATCAGAGATGCCCTTGAGCCTATTGTCCGCAGTATTGTGACTGCAGTAAGACACGTGGTTGAAAGAACGCCTCCCGAGCTTGTGGGAGATATATCCGCAAGTGGCATTGTGATGACGGGTGCAGGAAGTCTTCTGTACGGTCTTGACAGAGCAATAGAGCACGCAACGGGAATCCGTACATATATTGCGGAGAATCCTTCCACTTGCGTTGCAATAGGCACAGGCAGAAGCCTTGATAACATTCAGGTGCTTCCCGAAGGTATAATTAATATTTCGAGAATGCGCCAGCAAAGACTTTGATTTTGTTTATTAAACAGCGAATTTCACATAAAATATTTGCAATTTAGGAGGATTTAACCTTGAACGCAAAGGAACTGGTAACGGTAATTGAAAATTTTGATATCGAAGAAATCGATATCCAAAGATATGGCAACGGACATATCAATGACACCTATGTAGTATCCCAGAACGGTGTGAAGATGCTTCTTCAGAGACTTAACACTAATATCTTCAAGAATCCCGAAGGTGTAATGGAAAACATTGTAAATGTCACAGAACATCTCAAGAAGAAGATTGCCGCAAACGGTGGCGACCCCGACAGAGAAACAATGACAGTAATCAATGCATCCGACGGAAAGCCTTATTTCATCACAGCCAGCGGTAAGTTCTTCAGAATGTATAAGTTCATCGAGGATAACCTTTCCGTAGATAAGGCACAGAGCATGGAACAGATGACAAGTGCTGCCGAAACTCTCGGTAAGTTCTATCATATGCTTGACGATTTTCCTGCAGAAACTCTTTCTGTGGCAATCCCCAAGTTCCACGACACAAGAAACTACTACAACCGTCTTATGGGTGCAATCGAAAATGACGCTGCAGGCAGAAAGGCTTCTGTTGAAAAGGAAATCGAATTTGTAAAGAATCACGAATTCCTTGCAGATATCCTCAACAACGGTCTTGCAGACGGCTCTATTCCGCTTCGTGTTACTCATAACGATACAAAGCTCAACAACATTCTTTTTGACGCACCTACGGGCAAGGGTCTTTGCGTAATCGACCTTGATACGGTAATGCCCGGCTCTGTTCTTTACGATTTCGGTGATGCTATGAGATTCGGTGCAGCAAGCGGTCCCGAGGATGAAAAGGATCTTGATAAGATCTGGTTTGACCTTGATATGTTTGATGCATTTACAAAGGGCTTTGTTGCCGAAATGAAGGAAACACTCGTTGAAGGCGAAATCAAGAACCTTGTAAACAGCGTTAAGATTCTTACATTTGAATGCGGTATGAGATTCCTTGAAGACCACCTCAACGGCGACACATACTTCAAGATTCACAGAGAAAACCATAACATAGACAGAGCAAGAACTCAGTTCAAGCTTGTTGCTGATATGGAAGAGAAGACTGCGGAAATGGAAGCAATTGTTGCAAAGTACTGCAAATAATAAAGTAATACAAATGACGCAGTTTTTGCTGCGTCATACTTTTAATTCCGGAGGCTTATTATGAATCTGTTGTTCTTTACCGTTTCGCTTGTGTCCGTAATTGTTCTTACGGCACAGGGCGTGCTGATTAAAAGCTTTGGAGATAAACGCCCCGGTGCTGAAATTACATATACCTTTGCAAGTGCGGTATGTGCATTTATCCTGTTTGGAATAATCGCAATTGTTTCGAAGTCCCGGTTCGATGTGCAGTCTTTGCCGTATTCGCTTCTTTTTGCCCTTTGCTATGCAGGCTCTACGATTACATATGTTCTTGCCGTGGGCTGCGGCTCGCTTGCCCTTACAACTACAATTCACTCATTTGCACTTATAATTCCCACGGTTTTGGGATTTTTAGTGTGGAATGAGCCTGTAAACGCGTTTAAAATAATCGGAATTCTGCTTTTTGCCGCGTCACTTCTGCTTATGGGCGAAAAGGCTGAAAAAGGCGAAAAGCTCATTTCAACAAAGTGGATAATCCTAATGCTTGTTTCCTTCTTTTGCGAGGGATTTGCACCTGTGGCAATCAAGCTGCACAGCATAGCTCTCGGTGAGAAGACTGCAGCGGCGTGTAATAACGTGTTTATGGTAATTGCCTACGGCATAGCTTTTGTCGGAATATTTGTTGCGGCAGTTCTGAGGGAAGGAAAAGCAAGAATTCCGTGTGAAGGCGCAAGGACAAAGAATTTTATGCTTGACAGCCTGAAAATTGCACTTCCTCTTGCATCTCTCGGCGGTATATGCAACGGACTTTATAACCTTATGAATACGGTTGTTGCAAACAATAATCTTAATGTTTCGGTTTTCTATCCCGTTATATCCGCGGGGCAGCTGATATTCACTTGTATAGTTGCGGTTGTTTTTTTTAAGGAAAGATTGACGGCAAAGCAGATATGTGCAATTGTTTGCGGTGTGGTTGCAATTGTGCTTCTCAATATGTAAAACAAAAGGCTTCGGCAGTTTGCCGAAGCCTTAAATATTGCTTGCTGTAATTACTTGAGGCCCTTTGATGTAAGGAAATCATAGCTCTTTTTGAGGCATTCGAAGGGGTCTTCTCCAAAGCAGTTGTCCTGCTCAACCATTGCATATTCGATGCCGTTTCTGAGGGAAACCTCAATAATTGCATCCCAGTCGAGAATACCGCTTCCTACGGGGGCGTATCTGTGTTCGCCGTCGGGCATAACCGCCATATCCTTGTAGTGAATAACGGGAGTTCTGCCCTTGAGAGATTCAAGCATTTCTACGGGATCCTTGCCTGCTTCCTTGTACCAGTAAACGTCGGAAGTAAATCCCATAATGTCGGAGCTGAAGTTTTTGAGAAGGAATTCGTGGAGAGTCTTGCCTTCAACGTCCATAAATTCGTAGTGATGGTTGTGGTACATAAAATAGCAGCCTGCATCCTTGATTTTCTGAGCCGCAGGAACAAAATCCTTTGCAAACTTTTCCCAGAATTCTACGGGAGTTTCCTTGTATTTGGGGTCCCAGAGACCTCTCATACCGCCGATACCGATATACTTTGTACCCATTCTCTTGTGGAAGTCGATAACCTCTTCTGTGCTGTCGGCAACCTTGTTTGTGTCAAAGTGTGTAATTGGGGCTTCAAGACCGTTTTTCTTGAGTTCTTCTGCCATCCATTCGGGCTCGTACGCACCCATACCCGAGAGCTGAACCGTTGTGTAACCTATGTCTGCAACCTTCTTGAGAGTTTCAGCGATATCCTCCGTAGTCTGGCAAAACTTTGTAACCGTGTAGAGCTGTGCACCTATTTTCATTATGTATTACCACCTTTGCTATTTTTCTCTTGACATAATTATGCACCCATATTATAATATATCTTGTTGATTTTTGCAATATAAAAATGCGTTTTTTATAAAAAAAGAGGAAAGAAAAATGGCACCTCGCTATTCCGAATGGGTAAAATGGGATTAACAAATAGTGTTAATCTT
>CAZTNR010000035.1:0-19713 GCA_964614955.1 uncultured Oscillospiraceae bacterium
TAAAAATTATAGGCGACGACGGTTCGGTGCTTTTTGAAGGAGAAGGCACGGGTCCTGTCGGCATAAGCCCCATTTCCAGCGAGCTTGACAGTAAGGACTATATTCCCTTTACAAAGATAGGCTCCGTTAAATATCCCGACGTTCTCTCATTTACCGCAAACGAAGGAAAGCTTACGATAATAAATCTTGTAGATTCCGAGACTTATTTCAAGGGTGTTCTTCCAAGCGAGGTATACCCCAGCTGGCACGAAGAAGCGCTGAAAGCAGCCGCGGTTGTCACAAGAACCTACACCTACCAGAGTATGAGTGGCAAGCATTCGTCTTACGGGGTTGATGTATGTACAACCACCTGCTGTCAGGTTTACAGCGGTACAACGAAATGCCAGCCAAGCACCAACAAAGCTGTTGACGAAACAGAAAATCAGGTTCTTACATACAACGGCAAGCTTATTACGGCAGTATATCACGCCATAAGCGGCGGAATTACCGAGAGTGCCGCAGGAGCCTGGGGCAGCAATCCCGCAAGCTATCCATATCTTACGGTGGTTGAGACTCCCTTTGAGAATTATAACGAAATCGCAAGAGGTCACTGGACAAAAATACTTTACGACGAGGATTTCAACAAGCTTATTTCTTCCTCCTCTTACAGAGGTGCCATTTCAACACCCGTTGCAGATATTACTGCCGCCTCGGGCTTTGGAGGATATCTAAGCGGTGTGACAATTACCGATGCAAGCGGAAACAGTATTTTTCTTAAAACCTCAAGCAATGTTCGTTCCTTTTTCTCAACTATCAGCGCAAACTTCACTATAACAAAAACATATCTTCCCTACAGCTACAAAGCAGACAACGCTCTTGTACTGACAGGCACGGGGCAGAAAGAGTTCACTGCAGGCAGCTATGCGGCAGTGCTCACCTCGGAGGGCAAGCAGACCTTCGGAGGTTTAAAGCGTGCTTTTATTCTTAACGGAAAAGGCTACGGTCACGGTGTTGGTCTCAGCCAGTACGGTGCACAGTATGCCGCAAAGGCAGGCTACAAGTATGAAGAAATTCTTTCAACCTACTATCCCGGTACGGCTATAGCCGATTACACAACAATGAACAACAACTAAACCAGAAAAGGATATATCTATGAGGATCAATATTATATCAGGCGATGCTATGGCGGAATACGGCGAAAACCTCGGTTTTAAAAACTACACGGTTTTCGGCGAAGCTATGATTGACGGAATTGTAAAGGACTCAGCTCCCTTCAGCCAGAGCTTTATAAATGAAAGAGCAAAGGTTCACGGAATTCATCACGAAAAATACAGAAAAAAGTGTGCACAGTCACTTTTAAAGATGCGTGCAGGCGACGATGTTCACGTATACTTCGGTGAAGACCTTTTCTGTCAGCTAAATCTCATCACGCTTCTTGCGTTTCTCGAAAAGCAGGGCATTGACAAGGTTACCTATCACGTAGTATTTGAGGACGAAATGAAGGAAACAGCCCTTATTGAAAATGTTGAAACAGCAGGCTTTTCGGAAATATATAAGGCTGTGCTTGTAAACCACACCTCTGCCTCTGTTCCTCTTGAAATAATGAAAAAAGGCATTATGCTTTATCTTGACTATCTCGACGAAAACGGACGTCTTGCAAGCTTTATTCGCTCTAACGAAACAGACTCTGTTCTTCAGCTCACGGTAAAGATTATTAAACAGCTTCCCGAATACGGTCTGGGTACCGAGCAGTGTGCTTATATTATAAACAAGTACAGACCCGAGAGAAAGCTGCCGGAGGAAAAGAAATAAACAAAAGCGCCCTTATGGGCGTTTCACTTAAGGAATAAAAATAAAGTCGGCAAGCTGAAAGGTTTGCTGACTTTTTACATTTATGTGCTGAGGTGTTTTTTTAGCGACACCGAGGGTTCGTTTGTTGCGAGAGCTATGCGTGAATTTGCTGTCGGGCTTCCTGACAAAAATCCCAATGTCGGTGGTTGACATCGGGATTTTACCAATCGTGCATATCAAATTGTTAACAGATAAAGCCTTGTCGGTGTCGTATTGAGTTTGCATTGTTGCGTTTATGCAATGCAAACGGTGTTCGTTGTGCGACACAAAAAGTTTATTTTTTCACGAGCATTACCCGTGAAATGCCTGTAGGGGTTCCCTACTTGGCGTAATCAACCTTTCGGTTTTCTCTGATAAGCATAACCTTAATCTGTCCGGGATATTCGAGTTCGCTTTCAATCTTCTTTGCTATATCTCTTGCAAGAAGTGTCATTTCGTCGTCCTTGACAGCATCGGGCTTAACCATAACACGAATTTCACGTCCTGCCTGAATGGCAAAGGTCTTTTCAACGCCTTCAAAGTTGTTTGCGATTTCTTCAAGCTTCTGAAGTCTCTTGATATAGTTTTCAAGATTTTCACGTCTTGCACCGGGACGTGCTGCGGATACAGCATCGGCTGCCTGAACAAGCATAGCGATAATTGTATTTGCTTCAACATCGCCGTGGTGAGCTTCGATTGCGTGGATAATTTCCTTGTTTTCGTGGTACTTCTTGGCAAGGTCAACACCAATCTGGATGTGTGAGCCCTCAACCTCGTGATCAACCGCCTTACCGATATCGTGGAGAAGACCTGCTCGTTTTGCCGTCATTACGTCAACGCCGAGCTCTCCTGCCATCATACCTGCGATATGGGAAACCTCAATAGAGTGGATAAGTACGTTCTGACCGTAGCTTGTACGGTATCTGAGTCTGCCGAGAATCTTGATAAGCTCAGGATTTAAGCCGTGTACGCCTGTTTCAAATGTAGCCTGTTCACCCGACTGCTTGATAAGAACATCGATTTCTTTTCTGCTCTTTTCAACCATTTCTTCGATTCTTGCGGGATGAATACGTCCGTCGGAAATAAGCTTTTCAAGGGACATTCTCGCAACCTCTCGTCTTACGGGGTCAAAGCTTGAAACAGTAATTGCTTCGGGAGTATCGTCGATAATGAGGTCAACGCCCGTAAGCGTTTCGATAGTTCTGATGTTTCTGCCCTCACGACCTATAATTCTGCCCTTCATTTCATCGTTGGGAAGAGCTACGGTGGATACGGTTGCTTCGCTTACATAATCGGAAGCACATCTCTGAATTGCAAGAGAAATAATGTTTCTTGCCTTATTATCGGCTTCTTCCTTGTATTCAGCTTCGATTTCGGCAATCTTCATAGCCGCTTCGTGTCTGACCTCGGATTCAATCTTACTGAGCAAGTATTCCTTAGCCTGCTCGGATGTAAGACCCGAAATCTGCTCGAGCTTTTTGATTTCCTGCTCGATTATGTCGGAAAGCTCAGCCTCTCTCTTATCGAGAGCCTTGTTCTTTTCGACAAGCGCTTCTTCTTTCTTTTCGTAGGACTCAATCTTCTTGTCGAGAGATTCTTCCTTCTGCTGTGCGTGTTTTTCAAGTCTCGCCACTTCATTTCTGCGTTCCTTGAGTTCTGCTTCGATTTCGTTTTTGTTCTTGAGAATTTCTTCCTTGGCTTCGATTAAAGCCTCTTTCTTTTTGGTTTCTGCAGTCTTCTTTGCTTCTTCAACTATTCTCTTGGCTTCCTTTTCAGCCGAGCCGATTTTGCCTTCAGCAATGCTCTTTCTGACAAATATACCTGCGAGAATGCCGACAACAAGACCTGCAACCACACCAATTACTATTGATATAGGATCCAAAATAAAAGCACCTCCTTCGTTAAATTTCAACAAAACAGGTGCATTACAATATTAAAACATATAGTACCCCCAAAGGAGCAAGACCGCATCGGGAGCATTCTAAATTATACAAAAACCCGGAATTTCTTCCGTAAATATGATATTTATCCGGAATCTCTTCCGTAAATAAAATTTATAAAAGCCAAAACAGGCAAATGTATATTAAAAAAATATATGTCAATATTGCAAAGCACACAAAAAACAATAAACTGTTATCTTGTATCCCTACAATAAGGTTATTATACATTATTTTTGACAAAATGTCAATACCACTTTTGCTTTTTTTGCACAAAAAAGAGCAGAAACACCCATATTGTTTCCGCCCGTTTTTTATCAGTCAAGAATATAAACCTGCATCTGGCGTCTTCCGAACTGAATACATTCGTCATAGCTCATATATGCAAGGTCAACAATATTACCCTTGATTTTTCCGCCGGTATCCTCGGCAACACCGAGACCATATTCGATTCTGTCGCTTGTTATAAACATTTTTGTATGAAGCGGAATTACCTTGGGGTCAACTGCAACTATCCCTTTTCTGAGGGTTTCTCCTGTTGCGGTTGTCATAGTAGTGTAAGGAGGAAGATATGTGTAAGCGGTTGCCTCCATCTGTTTTCTGTAGTTATAGGAATAGGCTGTGCCGTCTTTTGCGGTAACCGTTCCGCCTACGCCGACATTTACCACTTCATCTACGGGATTTGTCATAGGAAATTCTGTATAAACTGCCTCCTCTGCCTTCTTACCGTTAACATATTTCACAAGGTATGTTCTGCTGATTTTGCCGCATACACCTGCTTTTACAACCTCTCTTGTTCCCTTGGGAATGGTATCAATTCCGATTTCGGTTGTACCGTACGGTATATCCTCGATACGTGTTTCAGTTTCAAATTCAATCTTTTCCTGAGGCTCGGGAGTTTTTTCCTCCATATCGCTGTTTATAGATGCGGGAATAATATCAGAGAATACACTTTGCTGATATTCAGCGGCATTTGCGTGAACAAAGGACGGTGCCAATGTGCCGATAATCGCTACTGCGCAAAACAGGCTGACACATATAAGGGCTACAGTTTTGAGTTTATTCATAAAATAAGCCGTTCTCCTTTCGGTGGTTCTTTTAGTTCTGATTCAGCTCGCAACTTCGGTCACGTATCTTAGCATAAAGGTTTATCCTTGTCAAGCGATTTCACAAAATGTTCACGGCTTTTTGATGTTTCGACACTATTTTTAGGTATCATTTGCTGTAATTTCGTTTATTTTTTGAGAAAATCAACACACCGCAAATCATATTACGGTGTGTTTTAACATCACAAAGCTATTAACATTCACTTCACAATTCCACTGTTTCCGATAATTGTGATAATTTTTTCAATTTCCTCCGGCTCCATTACAAGGGCAAAGCGAACATATCCTTCTCCGTTTTTACCGAATGCGGCACCCGGGGTACAGATAACGCCCGTCTTCTCCATAAGCAGATTACAGAACTCAAAGCTATCGTGATAGCCTTCCGGAAGCGGACACCAGACAAACATTGTGCCCTTGGCATCGGGAACATTCCAGCCTATGCTGCGAAGTCCTCCGCAGAGTGCATCACGTCTTTTCTGATATTCTGCCTTCTGCTCTTCAATTACACTTCTGTCAAGCCTCATAGCGGCAATTGCACCGTACTGAACAGGCTTGAATACGCCGAAATCATACTGAGAGCGCAAAAGCTTGAAGGCATCTATTATCTCTTTATTGCCCACAGCAAAGGAAATACGTGAGCCTGTAATATTGAAGGACTTGGAAAGTGAATAGAATTCAATGCCGACCTCCTTTGCACCTTCAATAGAAAGGAAAGAAAAGCTTTCGTTGCCGTCATAGATAATATCGGAATAAGCATTATCGTTGATGATTATAAATCCGTGTTTTTTTGCAAGGGCTATTGCCTCTATGTACATTTCACGGTTGGCTACTGCACCGACGGGGTTTGAGGGATAGGAAAGAATTATAAACTTTGCCCTTTCAAGCACATCCTCGGGAATGGCCCCCAAATCGGGTAGATAATTATTCCTTTCGAGAAGAGGGTAATAATAAATATCGGCTTCGCCAAAATAAGCACCGACTTCAAATATGGGATAGCCGGGATCGGGAAGAAGAACAACATCACCCTTATCGCAGAGGGCAAGTCCTATATGACCTATTCCCTCCTGTGAGCCGTGAACTGCGGTAAAGGCACAGTCTGATATATCTACACCGAAGCGTCTCTTATAATAAGATGTAAACTCTTCGCAAAGCTCAGGGCTTTCGGTGAGGGCATATTTATAGTTTTCAGGGTCAAGACAGGCATCGGAAAAAGCCTTCATTACGCTTTCGTGGGGCTTGAAGTCGGGTGTACCTATGGAAAGGTTATATGTTTTTCTGCCGCTGTTTATAAGCTCTTGCTTTTTCTCATCAAGAGCCGCAAAAATGCCTGTGCCGTAGTGATTGAGTCTTTTTGATTTTGCTGTTTTCATTTGCATTTCCTTCTATATTTCAAATATATTATAAACTAACGATTATTATACAACTACAGAAAAATAAAGTCAACCGATTTTTTGTTTTTCTCATATTGCATTTATTGCTGATTTAATGTATAATATTTTCAGATATTTACATTATATTATTAACAGGGAGGTTTTACAATGGCTGAAATTAACAAGAATTCACTTTTCAAATTATCCTACGGGCTGTTTGTTCTCTCATCAGAAAATACTGCCTGCATTATCAACACTGCAATACAGATAACAGACACACCCCTCACCCTTTCCGTTGCGGTAAACAAGAACAATGCAACACACGATGCCATTAAGAAATGCAAGAAATTGAATGTTTCCGTGCTTTCCGAAAAGGCAACATTTGATATTTTCAAGCATTTCGGATTCCAGTCAAGCAGAGATGTAGACAAATTCGCCTCTTTTGACGGCAAGGCAGTTTCCGAAAACGAGCTTTACTACATCACAAAGGGCACAAACGCTTTCTACAGTGCAAGCGTAATCAATGAAATCGACTGCGGAACACACACTCTGTTTATTGCAGAGGTTACAGAGGCACTCGAGCTTGAACGCACACCCTCCGCAACCTACGACTACTATCACAAGAACATAAAGCCCAAACCCGAGGCAAAAGCACAGGGCAAGTGGGTCTGCAAGATTTGCGGATATGTTTATGAGGGTGATGAGTTACCCGCGGATTTCATCTGCCCCTGGTGTCAGCATCCGGCGTCTGATTTCGAAAAAGCATAAGCTTTTTCGAAAATGAGGAATGCGAAATTAGAACTGAGGAATGATTAGTTCGGGACGTCGAGGATGCCGTCCCCTGCATCATTTACGTCTGTTAAAACTATTTATTGCACAAAAACCGCACCCATCGGAGATTGACGGGTGCGGAAGTTTTATTTAATTATCAAAAAGCCCCGAGATATCAATTAAAACTTCTTTTGTTTTCTTTTCGGTTTCTTCTTTATTGGGTGTGATATAGACGACATCTCCCTCTTTACAGCCGTCAAAAAGCTCTGCGGGGACGTTTACCATTTTGCCGTTTTCGAGTTCGACGGTTGCTACTGTGTCTTCGATTCTGTCAATTACTACCTTCATTATTTTACCCTCTCAAATGTAAATATGTATGTATATCTTGCCCTTGGCATTTCAATTGTAATACCCTTGCCGTCATAAGCTTTACCGTTACAGGTAAATTTGCCGTCGAGTACGGGATACAGCGTCATTTCCGTCTGTGTTATGGGATGACCTGTATAAACGACAACCTTTACGCTGTCCCCTGCTTCATACTGAATTGCAAGAAGCTTATTCGTTTCGGCTATAACTCTTGCTGAGGCATTTCTCCAGAACGGTTCCTCTGCTTTAAAGCTTTCGATTACCTCTTTAAGCTTTGCACGAAGATCGGGCGTTATGGCTGTAAGGTCGGTTGTAATTCCTATCGGCGAGCCTGCAAAGAAGCCGTCAAGATAGCCTTTATTGAAGTTAACAATATTCGACCAGGTTGCATCGTTTGTCGAAAAATTGCGGTTTACGGGATTTGGATTTCCGTATTCGGGAAAGCCTCCTGCTGACAGGAGTGCACCCCACTTTTCCATAAAGGAAGGAGTTACGTGCTTTATTGAGTCCTTGAAAATCCGCACTGTTTCATAGATGCTCTGATTATCGGTAAGCCATACGGAATCATAAAGCCTCATATTATTTATATTGGTAACAAATCCGCCCGATGCACAGCCTTCGATATAAATATCGGGGTACTTTTTTCTTATATCCGACACATATTTTTCAAGTCCTGCGTGGTAATCGAAAAATGCTCTGTGGGTTTTATCGTAAGTTATGGAGTCGTTGAAGTCGAACTTAAAGTAGTCGATATTATATTTTTCGACAAGCTCTACTGTTTTATCCGTGATATACTCTCTTGCATCGTCCATTGAAAAGTCAAGGAAATACGAAAAGCCGTTATTATCAAAGAAATACTCGGGATGTGTTTTTACAATTTCGGAATCTGCCACTGCCCTTTCGGGTTCAAGCCACAGACCGAACTTCATGCCATGTTCGTGTACCCTGTCGGAAATTTCACACATTTTGCCGAAGTATGCACCCGTCTGATTTTCTTCCCAATCGCCTACGCATTCAGACCATCCTTCGCCCTTACCGAACCAGCCCGCATCAAGGGTGAAATAATCACAGCCAATTTCGGCAGCATAAGGGATTTGCGATGAAATTTTATCAAAGCAAATCGTATCGAAAAATGCAAGCCAGGTATTATAGACTACAGGCAGCTTCTTTCGTGGGTGAACCTTATTCAGATACTTATGAAGCTTATAGCTGTCGAGTGAGTTTTTATCGGAAAACTCATAGAAAACAGCCGTCGGGAATGTAAAACTTTTGCCCTTTTTAATAACAAGGTCAAGGGCTTCGTCGTATGGCGAGATTTCAACCACGGTGAATATGTACTGATTATTTGGGCTTTGCTTTGACACCTTCATTTTCCACGAGCAGTTTGTATAAAGGTGGAAGACATATCCGCGTTTTGTCTGCTTATTGTAAAGAGCAAGAATCGGGATATGCGAATCGTTTGTTCTCGGGGATTTTGAAAAAGCTGAAATCTCTGTATTTATTTCACACCAATCTCCCTTTGCTTCATCGCACCAGTTATTATACTCGGTATAAACCTCGTATTCATCACCGGGGAATGTGAAGCGGTATTTATATGAATTTACATGGATATCCTCATTACTTGTGTTGTTGAGGGTATCCTTTCTTGTATATACGTCGTCAAAGACTTCATATTTTCCTTCTACCGTGAATTTTTCACGCACGGATATAAAGCCGTCGTCGGAAAAGGCGGTTGTTATCTTATTTCCGTCGTGGATTTCGGCAGAGGAATGTATGCTGAAGGCATCGGAAATGCCGTTGAAGCCTCTTGTATCGCAGAGTTTTTTGAAGGTCATGAGTTTGATCCTTTCTTTTTACACTAAAGTTTGCATGAAGTCTATTCTTTTTTACTGTTGCACTTGATATTATAATCTACCTACCTCCCTTTACACAAGGGAGGCTTTTTGAGGTTAACATTTAATTTTGCTTACCATCCAAAGCAGTTTGTTTCTACCTGTTTCAGGGCAAATCGGCTCCCATATACCTTTGTATTTTTCTTGTAGTGATTTTTGCATTTCCTGCATTTCATCAAATGAAAAAACAGACATTTTCTTTCCTCCCGTAACACTGTTTTCCCACAAAGGTTCCCTTGTGCAAAGGGCGTGACGCGTTAATAAAACAATCCAGTGTGATTGTTTTTTAGCCAAAACGGCGAGTAAGCTTGCTTATGAGCAGGGCTGAAAGCTGTCAGCGTAGCTGACTGAGGGAATGTTAAATCATAATTTAAGCAAGCACCAACTACCTGCAGGCACATTAAGCTTATATACGCCGTCATTATATGAAAGAGTTCCCTTACCGTCGCAAAGTACGGGATTTCTTTCGCCTTTGAAGGTAAGAGTCACCGTCTTATCTTCGGTGTGGTCTATTATTTCGCCGTCGGCAACTGTTCTTGAAACGCCGCTGTTATTGAACACCGTCAGATAATATCCGTCGCCGATTCTCTCATTCACCTGCCAGAGAAGTCCGCCGTCAACGTAGCAAGGAAGCTCTTTGCGAAGTACTGTTTCAATATCGGAAATGCCGATGATTTTACCCGACCACTGGCTTGTTTTCAGCTCGTCTGTCGCTGTGACGTCAACAAGATATTTGTAACCTGAAAGTGCGCCGTTTGTTGTGAAGTTGAGTAGGTCTATGGCATCGGGAATGTCCGAATTATCGAGTGCCTTCCAGACCTCGTTTCCCGTCATTTCGGTGGCATTTGCAAAGATCGCTTTAAGGTCAGTCTTAATCTTTACCATCTTTGCTTCCTTTTCACCGCCGACAGGTCTTTCTCCAAAGCCGTTTGTGCTCCTGAGTCTATCCAGAATCCTATGACTGCTGTTGAGCACTGCCGCAATGGGTGTGATTTTTTGTCCCACATCTGTGTACTTCTTTCTGAAATCGGCAAACCACACGTTGATTTTTCCATAGGGTGAGAGTTCAAATTCGTCCCAATCATTGAAGATATTTGCAACGCTCCATTCTTCGCCCATAAAGTCTACATTATTCATATAGGAATAAACATAGAGTCTTTCCTGAAGCGAGCGTGACGAGCCGCCGTTTGCACCTGCCGATTGGAACGGAAAATCCTCTTCCGTTTCTGTATCCCATTCGTTTTTGCCGTATTTCTGATAGTTACAGGTTGTAAAAGGACTTCCGCCCCAGGTTTCGTAGTATGTACCAAAGCTGCAGCCGTGTGCCTTTGCCATTGCCCTGCCGTAGGCAACCTGAAGTCTTGTATGGGGTGTCTGGGCTCCGATTTCAGCCATAAAGCGTTTTGCACCGTGGTCTATTTCAAGACTGAACGCGATAGCCCCACTGTCAACGGGCAGAATTCTATAATGCTGCGATACCCTTTTTGCAAAAAGCTTCTCCAGTACATTATAAATATCATAGCAATTTTTGGGTCTGCCGAAGTATTCAAATTCATACTCATCCATCGCTTCAAGGAAAAGGTAGGGCATTTTATACTTTTCATTTACGATTTTTGCAATATTCTCGGCTGTCCACTCATTATCCGGCAAATCCCCGATTTTTCCGAGGTCGCTGACATAATTTGAGCACCATTCGTGCATCTGTTTGCCGTAATAGTTTTCGTCGCCCACAAGGTCGATATAGTAACGAAGCAGGTTCATATCGTAGGGATAGTGGTCGATGAAGGTACCGCCCTGAAGTCGGTCGATATAAAAGGGGCATTTATGTTCAAGCATAAAGGAGTGAAGATGTCCGCCTTTTTTTGCTACATTATTGAACTGTTTATATTCCTTTATTGTTATATCCTGCGGAATACGTACACCGTCATATTCTGTCATCATTCCACTTTTTACAAGGGCATCCCACACATCGGGGTGATAGCCGTGGAAGAATTTAAGCATTTTTGTTCTTCTCCTTCTTTATGGAAATATAGCTTACGCCGAACATTCTTATAAGAATAAGGGCAAAACCGATATAATGGAAATAGTATATCTGCTCGTTATTCAAAAGCACGCTCGCAACAACCGTCACAAAGGTGGAAACACCGCTGAAGGCTGACATTGTTGAGGTCTGCATTCTGCCGAGTGCATAGTTATTCATACTTGTAGCAATTATTGTCGAAACAACCGCAAGGAAAACAAAACCAATCATATTACCGGTGTTAAGATACGGTTCAAAGTATGAGGTGATATTTCCAAGCACAAGATGTCTTACAACATTTACGGCATTGAACACAACCATTCCCACAAAGCACGACACATATGTAACCTCAAAGGCATTGAAGTGTCCCGAGGACTTTCTCGAGAAAACCATAAACAGCGAGCCTACTGCTACGGCAAGGACTATGAAAATTATACCCATAAGTCTGTCGTTGCCGCTTGAAGTGTCGGTATTTACAGCAATATACACCACACCCGCAATACCGAGGGCAAGAAAAAATTTCTGAAGCAGTGTTGTCCGTTCCTTCAGTATTACCAATTCGGATATACAGCTTGCTATGGGCATAAGTGAAAGTATTACGCCGGCAGTCACTCCCGTCGTCATCGAGATACCGAGGGTCTCGAAAAACATATAAAGAACAGGCTCAAAAAGTGCCGTCAAAAGAAGAAGCTTTATACTGTCACGTCGGTCACTTACCAAAAAAAGCTCTTTGATTTTAACGCTTACTTTTATAACTCCGAGTTGTTTAAGCAAGAATAAAACAGCAAAACTCAGAAGAAATCTGAGAGCAAGTATATCAAGCACATCCACGGAGTTTGAAAGCGTACCCGTGAAGAAAACGGAAAGTCCGTAAATTGCATTTTTGAGAAATGCGAAAACGTACGCCAGCATTGTCAAAACAAACCACCTACTTTACAAAAATTGTATCACACGGAGAATAAAAAGTAAATAGAAAAAGTGCGTTTTTACACGCACCTTTTTCTACATTTATTCGATATAATACTTTGCTTTATATTCCTCGTACATATCCTTGAATTCGGTTTCCTCATCACTGCTCTTTAAGCGGTTGAGGTATTCGTGAGTTTCAAAGGAGTCGTGGCTCATTTCGATAAAGCATACTGCGATATTTGAGCAATGGTCGGCAATTCTTTCGTAACCGGTAAGAAGGTCGGAAAGAATAAAGCCGAGCTCCATTGTGCAGTCGCCCTGACGGAGTCTTGTGATATGACCGTTCTTGATTTTTCTCTTTAAGCGGTCAATAACCTGTTCAAGAGGCTCAACACGTCTTGCCGCATCAAGGTCATCGTCAACAAGGGATGCTATGGCAATACCCAGAACCTCCGAAACGGCGTTCGTGATAATTCTGATATCCGCCTTTGCGCTCTCGGAAAAGTCTATCTTCTTTTCGTGAATTTCCTGTGCAACCTCCGCAATATTGAGGGCGTGGTCGGAAATTCTTTCGATATCACCTATACAGTGGAGAAGCTCTGTAACAACACGGCTGTCTTTTGCCGCTATCTGCTGTTCTGCTATCTGTACAAGGTAAGTGCTGATTTTATCTTCGTATTTATCAACCTTGGTTTCGAGTTTTCTTACCTTTTCAAATGCTTCATCATTGAAGTTATCCATAAGTTCGGTTGCGATTCTGAAGGACTTATTGGAAATCATTGCCATTTCACATACAAGTTCTTTTGCTTTTTCAACGGCGAAGGAGGGCATATCAAGGAATCTTTCATCAAGCACCGAGAATGCGTCTGTTTCCTCGTCATCCTTCTTGCCTTTAATTGTCTTAAGTGCAAGCTTTTCAATAAGAGCACAGAACGGAAGAAGAATTATTGTGGAAATAATGTTGAACAGTGTATGCACAACGGCTATATTGAAGGCTGTTGCTCTTGTGCCGAGGAACTCGAAGCCGACAAAAGCATTGAGTGCATAGAAAATTCCTGCCACGATTGTTACGCCTATCATCTTGATATAGAGGCAGGAAAAAGCAACTCTTTTGGAGTCGGTATTGCCGCTGATAGAAGAAATGATAGGTGTGATTGTCGTACCGATATTCATACCGAGCACAACGGGAATTGCCGTGGAATAAGGAACAATACAGGAAAGAGACAGTGCCTGCAGTACACCGACGGATGCAGAAGACGACTGAATGATAGCAGTAAATATTGTACCTACCAGAATGCCCATTACGGGATTGTTGGAGAACATAGTAAGCAGGTTTGTGAATGCTGCGTTATCCTTTAAGCCTTCAACCGACGCACCCATCGCTTCCATACCGAACATAAGAATAGCAAAGCCGATAAAAATTGAACCTGCATTCTTCTTTTTATCGTTCTTTGCCATAGCAATCATAAGAAAACCAATAACTGCAAGAACGGGAGTAAAGGACTCGGGCTTTAACAGTTTCATTATGATACTGCCCGTTCCGTCAATACCCGCGGTACTGAGAAGCCACGCAGTAACGGTTGTACCGATATTGGCACCCATAATAATACTGATGGTCTGCTTAAGAGTCATAATACCCGAGTTTACAAAACCTACGAGCATTACCGTTGTGGCAGAGGATGACTGAATTACGGCTGTCACCACAAAGCCGAGAAGAAATCCCTTGAATCTGTTGGAGGTGAGCTTTGCAAGAATCGACTCAAGCTTACCACCCGCAAGCTTTTTCAAAGAATCTCCCATAAGATCCATACCGTAAAGGAACAGTACAAGACCGCCAATAAGACTTAAAATGCTGAAAATGTCCATAGTATCCTCCTATGTTTTTGCTTATACAAAAAGTTTGACCATATTTAGTTGAAATATTAGAATTCGAAATACAGCGAAGGTTATATTAAGTTAAGTATAACATACATATACCAATCTGACAAGTGGAAATTTAATTTTTTGTCGATTTTTGTATAGAAAAAGGGCAGGCGCAAAGGTCTGTCCCAAAATTTCTATTTAAAAAATGAAGTTTCACGGTGAGTTGACACAGACAGCACCATACCGACAGCAAGAAAACAGCTGAGAATAGACGAGCCGCCGTAGCTGAGGAAAGGATATGTAATACCGATTACTGGCATAACGCCAAGGCACATACCGACATTTTCAACCACCTGTATCATAAGCATTGAGGCAACGCCTACACAGATATATCTTCCTATGGAGTTACCGCAGGAAAGGGCAATTTTGAATACTCTGAAAATAAGTGCCGTCGTAAGAGCAAGCACAATAACCGCACCTACTATTCCCCACTCCTCGCAGAGGGTGGAGAAAATCATATCCGTATGCTTTGCCGGAAGATGATCGGAAAGATCCTGTGTTACGGCACCGTGTGTATAACCCGTTCCGAAAACGCCGCCGTTGCCGATTGCAATCTGGCTTCTGAGCTGCTGATATCTTATTCCCGTACCCAAGGGGTCGATTGATTCATCAAAGCAGAGCATAATTCTGTTCTTCTGGTATTCGTTGAGATGAGTCCATATAAACGGCGAAACACAAACCAGTGCCGCACTGCCTGCAACATAGTACCATACACTGAGACCTGCGGCAAAGCACATACAGATAAATATTACAAGGAATATGGTAAGCGAGCCAAGGTCCTTCTGCAAAAGCACAAGGGCAAAAATGATAGCCGCGTGAATGCCCAAGGTAAGAACTGTGCCGAACTTATGCATCTTATCCCTCACCTGGGAAAGGTGAACCGCAAAGCTGTAAATAAAGAAAAGCTTTGCAAACTCCGACGGCTGAATTTTGATAATACCAAGGTCAATCCAGTTGGAGTTTGTTCCCTCGGTTACGCTGCTGCCGAAAATAAAGGTTATCAGAAGAAGCATAACATTAAAGGCTATTATATACCTGTATTGTGAAACAAAGGAACGGTAGTCGATAACAGAAAGAACAAGGGCACAGAAAAGCCCCATTATAATACCCGCAGCCTGCACAACAACAAACTTTGATGTTCCGAAAGAAAGCGTTGCGCTGTTTATGGAAAGAAGTCCAACTATGCAAAGCACAATCGACATTACAAGAAACGGCACATCAACCATACCTATGTGGGTTCTGATAACCGACATTATCCACTGGCGTTTGATTTCCTTGGGGTCTTTAGGTGCAGTGGGCACGGGCGGTGCGGATTTCAGGGTAAGGTTTCTTACAGCGTGTCTCCTTCTTCTTGAATGAGGCAGGCTTTTTCTCGCTTCGGCGGCGACGGGTGTCATAAGACGTGAGGAGTTTGAGGTATCCACATAGGAGGAGGTAATAATATTGATATGTATTTCATCCGAAAAGGATTTTCTGGCAATACCCGAGCTTTGCACTTCGTTGCTCTTACCCGAAGGCTTATTTACAACCTTTTTTATGGTATTGCGCTTTATGGTAAATTTACTTTGCATACATACGCCTCCTTCCCAAAAGTTTTATACTATTATACAACCTTTTACCGAATAAGTAAACACAAAAATATAAATTTTATATATTGTTCTTGCAAACTCAACATTTTATTGCTATAATTCTCTGTGAGGTGAAGAAATTGAGTGATTTCAACATAAATGAAAACGCCGACGTTTTCAACGAGGACGCCGAGAAAAAGCCACACATAATCATCCGTATACTCAAGTGGCTCGGCATTGGTATTATTTTAATGATTTGTGCACTTTTATTTTACAGATGCGTTACAAGCACCGACCACCCTATCGTCAAAAAGGTGCTTATGAATCAGGAGTTTTTAGAGGAATATGAAAAGGACTCGGAGAATGTAAAGGTACAGCAATACGGTATGCAGTCTGCCTGGGTCAGTGTTGCTCAGGGACGGCTTATTGAATTCAACAACCTTTACTACATTCCTGCAACAAACCAGCTTCAGGTTTCAATAAAGTACAACCACGACATTATCAAGGGCGAGTTTGAAGGTATTCCCTTTAAGCTGAGGCTTATTGACGAAAACGGAAACACCTTTGAAAACTATTTCTATGAAAAAGCAAGCCGAGAAAGATTCAGATATATAAGAGTATGTTTTGATGACATAGAGCTGCTTACGGGCGAAAAAAACAACGACGGGGTTGATTTACGTCATTCCTACACCCTTGAAATAGATTCGGTACAGGAAGACGGAAGCTATGAGCCACTTTGCAGATACAAAGTCTATGACGGCGATTCAAACAGGAACTCTGTCTTTAAAAATATTGAATATAAGGTTGAAAAGTAACAAAGAGGACAACATAAAGGCATAAATTAAAGTCAGCAAGCTGAAGGGTTTGCTGACTTTTTATATTCTGTGATGAGTTTGCGTTGTTGCGTTTATGCAACCGTGTTTTATTGCAAAGGCTTACCGTGAGGCTTTCCTGACTTCAAGCAGCCTTACAAAAGCACGTCTGAAGCTTTCGTCGTCTTCACTCGTTCTCTTTTTGGGTCCTTTCAAGTGGTGCTTTGAGCTTTTTCTTCTCTCGGCGCTTGCAATATGGCGCATTTCCATAAGGGAATCTATATTATTTTCCGTATAGTAAAGCCCGTTCTGATTTATACATTTTGATTTTTTTGCAAGAGCCATAGAAGCAACGCCGTAATCCTAGGTAATTACAACATCGCCCTCTTTGCAGATATTTACAACGGCAATATCCGTACTGTCCCTGCCCTTATCCACAATTACTGTTTCGACATTCTTCCGGGAAATAACGTGGGATGTATCGCAGACGCATACCACGGGAATATTTCTCTTTTGCGCTTCCTCTGCCGCAATTCCCACAACGGGACAAGCATCGGCATCAATTATAACCTTCATAGCATCACCCGAAAAGAGTTTATCACAAAGAGACAGATGTGTCAAATGATTTTAACAACACAGGCGGATGCATCGTCATCCCGTTCATTTAAAAGAGAAGATTTTTCAAGTAGCTTACTTGCAAGCAAAGCCGGTTCATTTTCACATTCGCCGCTTAAAAGCTCGCTTATCCACACCGCATCCGAATCCGACTGAACAACACCGTCGGAAACCATCAGAATAACATCTCCCCTCTCAAGGGAAAAGCGGGTGCTTTCAGCACTGAAGGCAGGAATAATTCCGACGGGCGGCGTCTGTGAGCTGATTTTATAGAGTCTTGATTTACGAAGGACAAAGGACGGTGCCGCACCTGCTTTAATAAAGTATGCACTTCCCGACTTTTTGTCAATTTCAAGAAGGTCTATACCCGAAAAGGTTTCGTCGTTTTTGGACAGAAGAAGATTATTGAGCATTTCTATGCACACGTTTTTTGCAGCACCCGCCGACAGCATTTTTTCTAAAAACACGCAGGAAAGCCTTGAGGTTGCCGCCGCTGCCTTTCCGCTTCCCATCCCGTCGGCAATAACTGAATAAAAGTAACCGTTTTCGGTTTCAAAAAAGCTTGTTGTATCACCGTTGACGTTTTCGTCATCCTTTGCCCTTGTGCACTGGGCATATTCCACCGAAATTACATCGTCGCTCACAAGCTTCATTATTATATCTGCGCTGTCGGATATATCAAAGGTCGGGTCCGACAGTTTTATCCTGCATTCGCCCGAAAGGTAATTTGCCAGCTCCTTTGCGGTACAGGGAATTTTCTCGGGCTTTATGCCGTGAACATATATTTCCTTACATCTTTTTCCGCATACATTGACAAATGAGAATTCAATCCCTATTTTTTTCATTGTATCGGAAAGCTGTTTTTCAAGTCTTGTATCCCTTTCCTCCTTTTCCTTCTGGCTGTCGCCGGTCGAACGGATAAGTCTTGACATTGAATTATAAAGACCTGCCGCTGTCTGAGTACGGTTTGATTTCATCGTAAGAAAGTGAAGGTCAGAATAGTGAAGATTTATATAGTCGCACAATTCACGGCTTCGTATGCATTTATTGAGAAGCAGTACAGACAGCTCGTCCTCAGAAATCCTTCGGGAATGAAGGGTTGAAATAAGCTTCGAATAAACCGACGGCAGGTTACACTCACGTTTTGCGTAGCACATTCCCGACATAGAGCAGTCCTTGCAGACATCACTGAAAGCCCTGTCAATAACAGCCTTTGTTTCAGCCTTCCCCGGTGCCTTCATATGCTCTGCAAATTTATAAAGAACTGCAGACATTCCGGAAAGGGATTCCGAGACCTTATCGAATTCGGTCAGCTTTTTACACCTTTTTACATTTGTTTCCGTGACGGTAAAGCCCGTGGTGCTGAGTATATCGGGCAGATTCTTATGCAGGGCAAGGAAAAGCAGAGATGAAGAAAAAACATACGGTATTGTCTCGGAAATAACCGAAAGACCGAAAATATAGCAAAGCACAAAGAATGAAGTTACGGGAAAGGCAAGGCAGGCGGCAAACATACTTCTTGTCATAAGATGGCCCGAAACAAGACCGCCAAGCCCCAAGGGTGCCGAACACATAGGATTGACACAGGCAAAGCCCATAACAAAGCCCAGAGCACAGCCGTAAACAGGTCCCTTTGACATACAGAAATAAAGGGTTACAAAGCTTCCGAACACAAGCCCCAAATCAACCGTGGAAAAAGAAAGTCTGTTGAATGCCGGAACAAGGCAAAGGCAGACAGAGCAGAAGGACAGAAGTCTGTAGCTGTTTGTATTCTCTTGTTTTTTACTGCAGACAATACCCGAAAAAAGATATACGCCGATAACCGACAAAAGAACATATGTAAAATAGGACAGAACCGCTTTTCCTGTAAAGGAAGACGTAAAAATAGTTGATGCGCCCACAAAAGCCGATGTGAAAAAAGCATAGAGAATACGGGCGGCAAGCTTTTCGTCATACTTATCGTGGCTTATACTCTTTCTGAGGAGAAACAGAAGAAAGAAAGCACCAAATTGAATAAGTCCGTCTCTGCCCTCAAAGAGGCTTGACACAAGACAAGCGCAAAAGCAGAAAATCGTATTTCTTCCGAAAGCCGTACAAAGCATTGCAAGTCCGAAGGGCAAAAATCCCACATCAAGCTTTGAAAGTCCCAAAAGGAAAGAAAGCACAAAGAAAAATACACCTTCTATTATTTTATCCTTATTTTTACCGTACTCCCTTTTAACATTCTCTTCATACGGGCAAAGGCATCTCACAGTCACTGCGGCAAAGCAGGAAAGCTTCATTTTTATAAATGAGATAATTCTTTCGATTTTCTTATTATGTTTAAACCCGCCGATGTTATTATTTTGCATTTTTCTTTTCCTCTCATCTTGATTTTTTAATATCTCTTCATTATAATAACAGTAAGGTGCCAAGATATTTGTCGAAGTGCAGAAGCGAAAGAATACTTTTTATGTAATATAAGCCCAAGGGCTTGTTCATAAAATGTTTTCATTTAATGTAAAATAACTATTGCATTGTGGTTTTATTTGTGTTATAATACCAAAGTACGAAATAGAGTTTCTTTGATAAGGAGTGAAAATAAATGAAGCAGGGAATCCATCCTGAATACGTTG
>CAZTNR010000036.1:0-19666 GCA_964614955.1 uncultured Oscillospiraceae bacterium
TTTCAAGGTCCAAGTTCACTCCCCACTCTCGCGGACAGCTTTGTTATTATATCACTTCATTTTTGCTTTGTCAAGAGGTTTTTCAAAACTTTTTTAAGTTTTTTCGACTCTTTTTTTCAAAGCCTCGCGTGAAGCTCGCCGTCTTGCGACAGCCTGACTATTCTATCACTTCAGATTCCGTTTGTCAAGAGCTTTTTTAACTATTTTTTCCATTTCCACATTTCGCAATCATTTTCCACAATTTCAAGGGTGATTTTTGTGTAATTTGTACGGTGTTTGACTTTTATGCGTAAAAAAAAGACGTTTTCACGCCTTTTTTGCATTGATTTTATTTATTTTCCTTACTGCAATCATTAACACAGCAATCATCAGAACGGTTCCACATACAACTCCTGCCGAATCAATGAAAATATCCTTAAGCTGTCCTGCCCTGCCGTCAACATAGGTCTGATGATATTCGTCACTCACGGCAAACAGTACACCTACCGCGGTTGACACAATCGGCATCACATATATACTTACATTTCCCAACGGGCAGGTTATGGCAGTACCGCAGGCAAGAAAACCGAGAATTGCATATGAAACAAAATGCGCAAGCTTTCTCACGGGGCCGTCGTATCGTGAAATAATTTCCTGCTGCTGTTCCTCGGGCAGCTCATCAAAGCCGGGAATAAATATTCTTGCAAACAGCTCCGTAACGCCGTTGCTCTGAACCGTGGAGTCCTCTGCATTATTGGAGGAAAAACCGAAAATGACAATCATCCAAATCAGAGACAGGGCAAGAAACACGGCAAACACCGATTTTCGTCTTATTATTTTCATTATATACCTCAAACTATTTCTTCCTATATATTATTCTACGGGAAGCGGCATAAAGCCGAGATAATCACAAGCAGTCAGATAAAGCTTTATGCCTATATATTCATCGTCAAGCTGTTCTTTTCTTACGTTGTGAAGATGACCGTAGTAAACCCTCTCGACGCCGTATCTGTAAAGAACATCGACTATATCGTAATTGATAAATCCGCCGAACACGGGAGGATAGTGCATAAAAACTACAATTTCAGCATCGGGATAGGTTTCCTTAAGCTTCGTTCCTGCCTCAAGGGACAGCTCAAGTCTCTGGGCTTCTCTTTTGATGAGTCTTTCATCCTCCGTCTTTACGCCGAACTCATTAATCCAGCCTCTTGTTCCGCAAAGAATTTTACCCTCACAATAATACGCATTATTATATAGGATGGAAATTGTTTCAATTCCATTCTCCGAGAAAAAGGCGTTCATCTTATTTGCCGTCGCCCACCAATAGTCGTGATTACCCTTGAGTATAATCTTTTTACCGGGAAGCGCCTCGAGAAAAAGCAAGTCTTCCTTCGCCTCTTCAAAATTCATACCCCAAGAAACGTCACCCGCAATAACCACCGTATCCTCATCCCTTACGGTGTTCATCCAGTTTTCCTTTATCTGCTGTTCGTGGTTGTTCCAATTTCTTCCGAACACATTCATAGGCTTATCTGTTGTGAAGGAAAGGTGTGTGTCGGAAAGACAGTAAAGCATATTTTTACTCCTCTTCAAGTTGGTTTACAAGGGCTTTGAAGCGTTTGCCTCTCATTTCAAAATTGAGGAACTCATCAAAGCTTGTCATCGCAGGCGAAAGAAGAACTATATCCCCGTCCTCTGCATATTCACTCGCTTTTCTGAAGTTTTCGTCAAAGCCGTCACAAACTTCGACGTGCAGCCTTTCGCCGTCAAACTCCTCGTTGGCTGTAATTGTGTTATAAACCTTTTTTTCTTCCGTATCGTGGGAAATAAAGACAGCTTTTACCTTCCTGCATATTACCGATGCAAGCTCGGTAAAGTCAAGATTCTTATCCTTTCCGCCGAGAAGCAGAACGATTTTTCCCTTATATTCCGAGCCGAAGGCAGAAAGTGCAGCCAAGGTTCTTGCAGGTGATGAGTCAATGGAGCCGTTATAGTATTTTACTCCCTTAACCGTTTTTACATACTCGAGTCTGTGCTCAACTCCGCCGAAGGTTGTTGCGACCCTTTTTACGTCCTCGGGTGTTACAAAATCATAGGTTGCTCCGATTGCCGCCATATAATTTTCAATATTATGCTTACCGGGAAGAAGTATGTCTGCAACATCTATAACAGGCTTTAAGCCATAGTAGATTGTATCGCCGTTTATATGAATATTACCGCTGTTGTTCTTTGCGGAAAACATTCTTGTTTTAACTCCTCCAAGCTTTGCTTCGTTACCGAAGTTGCTTGTAATATCGTTTCCGATGTTAGTAACAAGAACGCCGCCGTCTTTGATATATGTATATACCGTCTTTTTTGCCTCGACGTATTCATCCATATCGGTGTGCCAGTTAAGGTGATTGGGGCTGACATTCGTAACAACCGCAACGTCGGGAAATTCAAGCCTTGCAAAGGGAAGTGATTTGTTTTCAAACCTATTCACGGTATGAAGCTGGAAAGAAGAGAGCTCAAGAACGGTAAAGTCATCGGGGGTGATGTTTTCTATTTCAGACAAAAGAGGTCTGCCTATATTGCCGCCGAGCCACACCTTTTTGCCTGCCGCCTCAAGAATCTTTGCGATAAGCGTTGTGGTTGTGGTTTTTCCGTCGCTTCCCGTGATTGCAATAATCTTCGACGGGCAAAGGGAAATGAAGGCTTCCATTTCGCTTGTAATTATACTGCCCTTTGATACCGCAGCCATAATTTCTTCTTTATCATATCTTATGCCGGGACTTTTATAAACTATGTCTTCCTTTATATCGGAAAGATAGTTTTCACCCAGGACAAAGCTTACGCCCGCTTTTTTGAGCTGCTCGACCTTGGGGTTGATTTCGCAAAGCTCGTCAAAAGACTTCATATCCCTTGCCGTCACCTTTACGTTATTCCCGAGAAGAAACTCAATAAGGGGAATGTTGCTTATACCCACACCGATAACCGATGCAGTCCTGCCGTTCAAAAAAGCTTTGTATTCTGACAGTCGTTGATTGTCGTAACTCAAACAAAATCTTCCTTTCGCATACCAATTCACTATATATTATATATGATATTGAAGGAAATGACAATAGGTTTAGTGAAAATTCAGAGAGAAAGTGCAAAAAAACGCGGCTTACAAGCCGCGTCGTTTCTGTTTGTTTCACTATTATCAGCAACCAAAGAACAATAACGGAACCAAAGCAACCTCCGCTCTGCCCTCAAGGGTAATTTCAAGTATACCCCTGTTCCTATAGTCCACCCTTTCACCGGCAGTAACGGTGTACTCATTGGTCCAGCCTTCACGGTAGACTCTGTGAGAACAGGCAAAATTCGGGTTTCCTTCATAAGTCCAGCCCTCGGGAAGCACAAGTCTTGCCACAAAATGCTTCTGGCTTTCAAGCTTTCTCTTGATATGAACCTTTACTTTTATACTTTCTCCCACTTTGATGTCGGGGGCTCTGTCGTATTCAACATAAACCGAGGACATAGGAAATTCATATACAGAATGATAGGGTGAACGCTTGCCGAGTTCATCCGCAAATTCGCTTCCGAGGAACTTTTCCTTATCCTCGTCGGGCACTTCTGTTTCGGTATCAACCACCGTAACGACGGGGCTGTTCCAGAGTGTAAGGTCGCGTGTCTGAATTACTTCTTCGGAAAGCTGTGTGCAGGTTGCCGGACAGTTATAGAAGGCACCTCTGTTTATGGAAAGGGTGACAATTCTGTCGCCGATATATTCCTTCCAGTCAGAGGGTATGCCTGCAAGACCGTCCTTGATGCCGAGAATTGAACCTACGGTTGCCGCCGTACAGTCGGTGTCGTCGCCACAGTTAATGGCAGTGAGCATACTCTTTTTGAAGTCGCCTTCGCCGTAAAGAAGCCCGATTACGGCATAACCCACATTTGCAGGCGCCTGGAACCAGCCGAGCTCTTCGTCTCCGAGTGCCATATCGGTAAGAAGATTTCTTGCTTCAACCCAGGTTTTTCCGCCGTCGTAGCATTCCACGGCGGTATTGATATACTTTGCAAATCTGCAGCCGGAGGGAATCTTTGAAAGTCCTATTTTTATGAGCTCTCTTATATCACTCACAACAAATGCCGCACTTTCAAGAGCCGCAACGAACATCGCCGCATATGTGCCGTCGCCGAGACCGTGGTCAACACAGGCATCGTAATATGCATACTTTACCGCACTATTAACATCCGCAGGGTAAAGGCACGCCCAGATTTCTGTTCTTATCCAGGCACCGTTGGAGTGCTTCCACTCGTTTTTGTAATGACCCGACATAGGGGCAGAAAGTCCGTGAACCATATTCGCCTTGCATATGCCGTATTCATTCCAATATGGCGACACATATTCCATCCAGTATTCACCGAGGGATCTTTCGTTGAGTCCCTGAGGTCCCAAGTGCCGCATAGCACGTAACCATACAATCTGAAGGTCAAGGTCGTCATTGGGAAGGGGCTCTCCCGCTTTTGTCGAAAAGCCTTCTACGTTATGAGTCTGTCGTTTGCCTTCGTAAGGACCGCCTAAGGTACCGCCGATATTCTTGCCTATCCAGCAGGCATAAACCTTGTTGCGAAGCATTTCTCTGTTAAGCTTAATCATTTCTTTTTCCTCCTCGGACGGAAGTTGTTTTTACAAGTAAACCTTAACACAAAAAGCAACATTTGTCAACGGAAAACGCCCCCTGTTTTATATTCCGAAAAAGCATTTGTCCACTTTTCGCAAAACATATGCTTTCTTTTTACAATAACAGCTGACGAATCACGGGGCTTCCGAGACCCGTTGTGAAATCCCACCCCTCTTTTGCGTAGTATTTTCCGCTTTTTCCGACGGTTATATCGCGATAATAATACTGGGGCTCTGAGTAAGATGTCGTGCCTGCCCTGCCGTAGAGAAAGGACAGCATATCGGCACTTGTTTTGAGCCCGGGGTGCTTTTGCTTTATGCAGGCACAGATGCCCGAAAAGCAGGCGCAGGCAAGACTTGTTCCTCCCGCACTTGTCCAGCCTCCGAGAGCCGATACAAACACAGCCGCACCGGGCTCAAAGTTTGCCGTCAATGCAAGGTCGGGTGTTGCCCTTTTTCCGTCGGACATTGTGAATATATCTGAAAACCTTTCCTGAAAAACAGGAATTGAAAAGATATCACTAGGTCCTCCTCCGCCGTTTCTCCAAGCAGTTTCGGCAATCACGGCTTTGCCAAGGCTTAAATTCGTTCCGCCTACGCTTATGCAGTCGGGACTCGATGACGGGAAGCTGGCACTTCCTCCGACGTCACCCGAGGAAGCAAGAAAAATGCTTTGCGACTCCGACATAAATTCCGAAAGGCCTTCATCAAGACCGGACTCGCCTGTGCCGAAGCTCATAGAAACAATATCTGCGGAAAGAGAAGACGATGCATACTCTGCCGCGGAAAGCATTGTTCCCACATCCGCATTCTGTGCAAAAACGAGTATTATTTCGGCATCGGGTGCAAAGACGTGCGCCCATTGGGTATCAAGGCTTGACTCTGTCTGCCACTGTCTGCTTGTGTTCTCTGCCCTATTGCCGTAATACACCACGGACATCCTCGGCACAGGCAGAGAAAAGGCATCACAGAAAACCCTCATATTTTCCTCTGCTGCTATATTGTCAAGGGCAGAAATTATTGCAATTCTCATTTCCTTTCCCGTATAAAGTCCGTCATAAGAATAGGCACGCCTCAGCACATCGGGGGTATATCCCGATATATTCCGGGTATCAAAAATATCTGCACCCTCAAAATGTGGATGGAAAATATGACGGGACAGGGGTCTTTTTGCAAGGGTAGTGTTTTTCATAAAATCACCTCACAAAAAGAATATTCTTATTATATCTTTATATGACAAAAGGTGAAGACACTCTTCTTCACCTTTATCCGTTATACTTCGTCGTCTTCTTTACCCTTTATGTCTCTAAGACACACGGGGTACATTTCGCAATACTCACAAGGGTCTTTTCTTATGCCTTCGGCACGTCCGTCAAAGGGTGTTACGGACTTCAGCCCCTCTCTCATTTCCTTGGCAAGAGCCTTTGCAAGCTCTACCGAAGAATCAAGCAACTCTCCCATTTCCTCGAGAGTTGCAAGGGCATCCTTTTTCTTTACGGGAATATAGAGCTTTTCTTCCGACGAATCCATAGCAAGAAGTATTTCCTCGTCGTTTACAAAAATTCCGCTGGCAACGGGTGCCGAGGTTTCAGAGGCTTCGGAAGCAACATCGTCGTCACCCAGAGTTAAATTCAGAGCGTTAAGAATAACATTGGAATAAAGCACACCCGCAGGCACTATATTTTTTCCGTACTTTTCCCTGCCGCCTTCCCTGATTGCCGCAAGATACAGAAGCATCTGAAGATTAAAGCCGCGCTTTACCTCCTTGAGATCAAACTCCTTTTTGCCCGTCTTATAGTCTACAATTTTAATGTAGCTTACGCCGTCCTTTTCGTAAACGTCAACCCTGTCAATCTGACCCGTTATGTAAAGTGTACATCCGTCACCAAGATCTATAGGCACAGGCTTTATTTCGGCATCCCGACGTATGCTCAGCTCAAAGTCGGACGGCACAAACCTTGTAACCTTAAGCTCTCTTACAATATTTACCGCAATTTCATCAAGAATCCTTGACAGGCGGTTATACAAATACACAAACCGTTTGGGAAGCCTTGACGGGTCTGTATGGGAAATTGCCGAAAGATATCTTTGAAGAAGCTCGGATACAAGTTTTTTCGCTTCCTCTTCATCGGGATATGCTCCGTCCTCCTTCGCCTTACAGAGGACAGGCACAAGCTCTTCGAGTATCTTATGCATAATCGTGCCCGCTTCCCTGCTTCCGAGATTTGCGACAGGCTCGCTCTTTAAATCCAGTACATAAGTACAGAAATGCTTGAAAGGACATTCCACCATTTTTTCGAGTCGGGAGTAGCTGGTAACTATTTTATCGTCATACAGCATATGCGTTGTTGACTTGTCAAGGCAGTCCTCCTGCGACAGAATCTTCGAGAGTCCCTCAAGCCTCGGTGCATAATTCTCCTTATGCGAAAAATACTTTTCAAGGGTATTCTTTGTTTTACCCTCATCCATAGCAGAGTATTCCTCAAAGAGAATTTCGTCACCTGCAAAATTCTGTGCAATATCGTCGGGAACACAGCGCCCTATTTCACATCCGCAGATTTCCTTTACGGCATTCACTATTACAGAAGGATAAAGAGCAGAGGCAGACAAATCCTCTTCAAGATAGGAGATACTGCAGCTCTCGGATGCACTTGTGATAACATTATATGCAAGGAACAGCTCGTCAAACACCTTTTCGCAGGCGTCCTCCGAAAGCTCAATTCCCTCACTCTTCAAAAGCTTCTTTTCGGCATCCGTCACAAGCCCGCCCGATGTGCAGGCAGAGGGAAATACTCCGTTATTAACCCCGAGCAGTATCACGTGCTTTACGTTTTCGCATCTTACAAGGTCAACGCCCGAAAATCTCACCTCGTTTACCCTTGCAGGTATGTGACCCGTATTGTAATCCTCGCCGCAGCTTCTGAACAGGCTCATAAACCTTGCAAGGCTTATACGTTCATTTCCCGCAAAGGACACAAAGCTGTCAAGGCATTCGTAAAGAAGTGAAGTTGTAACGCCGCAAGAAGCATCGTCAAACACGTCTTTTCCCGAAATTCTTGTGATATCTTTAATAAGATTATATATTGCCGTACAGAAGTCTGTTACGGTTTTTGCGCTCTTTATGTTGTGCGAAAGAGCCTCAAGACAGACAAGCATCTTTCTTCTTGCACCGTTTACCGTCTCAAGGGTATACTCGTCGGGCTGTGAATAAACATACCCGTCGGGATTCATTGTCCAGTCTTCATCGTTCTTCATCAAGGACGGTGAAATATCCCAGGTTTTTATATAGGTTTCAAGACAGTCGGCTTCATTTTCCAGAAGTCCCGAGATGCCTGTCTTTATATATCTTATCACGGCTTTACCAGAAAAGGTGCTTGCCGCTTCAAGTGCCGATGTCACAAGCTCAAAAAGCGCACTTTCCGACAGGGTTTCGGGTATATCCATACCGAGAGGAATACCTGCCTTTTCAAAAAATGTGTCGATAACCCCGACATAATCGGCTGTATTCTTTGCACAAACGGCAATATCCGAAAATCTTGCACCCTCACGCACAAGCTTTGTAACTCTTGCTGCGGCAAACTTTACTTCGTCGTAAATGTTTTTGCATAGCGTTATATTCACGCCTTCATCCGATTCTCTGCCGCAAGACTTATATGTCAGTGCCTTTGACGAAAAAACCTCCGAAAAACAGTACAGACCGCTGTCCTTTTTATGTCTTAAATTTCTGTCAAGAAGTACATCCTGCACCTTACATCCCGAACGCTCTGCAAGACCGGCGCACATTTTTGCCGCCTTCGTGCTTCTTTCAAACATTTCGTCCTTTGTATCAGACCCGCAGGGAAATGTCACATAAACATTATCCGCCTGCTCGGCAATCACCGAGATGATTTCGTATTCCCTTTGGGTAAAGCCGTAAAAGGAATCGAAAAACACATCACAGCCGCCGAAAAAGTCACCCTCCTTAAGCTTTGAACAGAGCTTTTCGTAAATATCGCAGCATACACCGGGAATTGACGAAAGCTTTGTAAGATATGCTTCGGTAATAAGTGCAAGGTCAAAGAGCTTTGCAGATACAGAAGAGCCGTCGCCCTTTGCCGAGAGATTTTCCGCCGCCTTTTCAAGCTTTGCGGTACTCACCCTGCTCTGCGACAGTTCATTTACAAAGGATATTGCCTTTTCTGCAAATTCTGCACTTTCTGCACTTTTTCCGTATTCCTTAAGATGTGCCGAGACTTCATCAAGGCACAAAAGCATAAGCAGCTTCTTTGCTCCCTCGTCAATATGCACCGAGGTAAGACCGCCCAGCTCTCTGAAAACTCTGTTGCAAAGGCGCTTGAAGTTTATAACCTCAACATAGAGATTTGACTTGCCTCCGAGTTTTTTTATAATTTCGGTTTCAGTTGCAACGGCACTCTGCTCGGGTACGACGAGAAAGGCTCTCTTTTCATCCCTTACGCATTCCGAGAGTCTGTCATAAATATATGAAGTTTTTCCGCTGCCGTTATTTCCGAAAATTCTGTAAAACACGTTTTTTCCTCCGCATATTTTTATAAAACGATTTTATCACATCTGCCAAAGAAAATCAAGCACGGAGAAATATCGACAATAAATTCGGTAAAAATGTACAATTGACTTTGGGAGTGATTATTGTTATAATGATAATCGACACTAATAAACTAAGATACTATGTAAAATGGAATATTATCCGCATAGCGGTAGAAAGGAAGGGACAACGTGACTAACGAGAACGAAATCTGGGAAATGGCCAAAGGAAATTTGAAAGAGCTGCTCGGTTTTTCTGAAATATCTATGAATTTGTGGTTCGGCAGTATGATTCTCAAGGTGCTTACCGAGGACACCGCATATTTCCAGATTGAAAACGATTTCAAGCAGAACATAATAAACACAAGGTATCTTGAAGACATAAAGAAGGTTATGGCGGAAATTCTCGGCTTTGAGGTGAAAATTGTGCCTGTTTCGGTTGAAAAGGAATCCTTTGAATCAAGGCTTGCAGAGGTTATCACAAAGGAAAACGAAGAAAAGGAGCCCTACGAAAAAAAGACTGCTTCACCTATTGAAGAAAAGGACGACAACAGCTATCTTACAAGGGAAATTCTCGGCAACGAGGAAGGTACGGGCACAGTTACAATTTCAAGAAACTCACCTAACTTCAAGCCCGAATACACATTTGACAACTTTGTTGTTGGTAATTCCAACAAGACGGCATACACCACAGCAAGAACCGTGGCAAAGGATCCTGCCGGTGCAGGACTCAATCCCCTGTTCCTTTACGGCGACCCGGGTCTTGGCAAAACCCACCTTCTCTATGCCATAACAAGGGATGTAACGGTAACCCACCCCGACTTCAACATTATCTACGTCAAAGGTGAGGATTTTATGAACGAGCTTATCGAGGCTCTTGCCAACAAAACGCCTGTTGCTTTCCGTGAAAAGTACAGAAACGCCGATATGCTTATCGTTGACGACATTCAGTTTATCGCGGGAAAGGCAAGTGTGCAGGAAGAATTCTTCCACACCTTCGACAGACTCTATGAATCGGGAAAGCAGATTGTTCTTTCATCCGACCGTCCTCCCAAGGATATGCACCAGCTTGAAGAAAGACTCCGTTCACGCTTTGAATCCGGCTTTATCACCGACATTCAGGCTCCCGACCTTGAGCTGAGAGTTGCCATTCTAAAGAGAAAGGCTTCATCCCTCGGTATGAATGTACCCAACGACGTGCTTATGTATCTCGGTGAAAACATCAAGGACAACGTAAGACAGATTGAAGGTGCACTCAAGAAGATGAGAGCCCTCTCCTACATACAGGGCGAGGAAATCAATATGAGCCATGCAAAGACCGCAGTCAACGATGTTCTTACAAATATGGCAAACGCAGTAACTCCTGCGAAGATTTTAAAGTATGTTTCGCAGAAGCTCGGCATTCCCGAGGAAGACATCAAGAGCAGAAAGCAGACAAAGGATATCAAGAATGCAAGACACGTTGCCGTGTATCTCACAAGAAAGCTTCTCGATATGCCGCTTGCTTCCGTAGGAAAGCTCTTCAACCGCGATCACACGACGATTATGTCCTCTGTTGAAAACATTGAAAAGCAGCTCAAAGCCTCTCCTGCATTTGAAAACACGATAAACGAAATGATTCGTGAAATCAAATCGGGAACCTGAGAGAATTAAGAACTTAGAATTTAGAATTAGGAATTAGGAATTATGGGTCTTGTAAATCTTGCGAATAAGCCGCTGCCTGTGTCACCGTCGGAGCTTACTGAGGGTGTAAATCAGGTAGACTTCGTATATGTTTCGGGTGATGCCTATGTCGATCACCCTTCCTTCGGCACGGCAATAATTGCAAGACTTCTTGAAAAATGCGGCTTTACGGTGGGAATTATCCCCCAGCCCGATTTCAAAGCCTCATACAAGGACGGTAGCGGAAAAGGCGTTTGTGTTTTCGGAAAACCGAGACTTGCATTTCTCGTTTCAAGCGGAAACATCGACTCTATGGTATGCCACTACACCGCCGCAAAGAAAAAAAGAAGCGAAGACTATTACTCACCCGAAAAGAAGGCAGGTCTCAGACCCGACAGGGCAGTTATCGTTTACTGCAACAGAATAAGAGAAGCCTACGGCGATGTACCCATAATCATAGGCGGGGTTGAAAGCTCCCTTCGGCGCTTTGCCCACTACGACTACTGGGACGACAGGGTAAGAAGAAGCATTCTTATTGACTCGACTGCCGACATTCTCTCCTACGGTATGGGTGAAAAGAGTATTCCCGAGATTGCAAGGCTTCTCGACAAGGGGGTACCCGTCAAGAAAATACGCGATGTAAGGGGAACCGTCGTAACAGCACCTCTCGACTACGAGCCGAGGTTTGAATATATTGACACCTTCAGCTACAACGAATTAAAAACAGAAAAAAAGAAATACGCCGAAGCCTTCAGCATCCAGTACAAGAATATGGATCCCGTGGACGGCAAGGCGATTGTAGAATACTACGACAGCAAGAAGCTTATTCAGAATCCGCCTCAGCCGCTTCTTACAAGAAAGGAAATGGACGAGGTCTATGCCCTGCCCTTCACAAGAACCTGGCATCCGATGTATGACAAGGTCGGCGGAATTTCGGCAATAGATGAGGTGGAGTTTTCCATCACCCACAACAGAGGCTGCTTCGGCGGCTGTGCTTTCTGTGCGATAGCCTTCCACCAGGGACGAAATGTAGTATCCCGAAGCGAAGAATCGGTAATCGCAGAAGCAGAGCTTCTTACCACACTCCCCGGCTTTAAGGGCTACATTCACGACGTCGGAGGACCTACGGCAAACTTCAGATACGGTCCCTGCAAGGCAGTACGTGAAGGCAAAAAGGGAATATGCAAAAACAGGCGTTGTCTTGCACCCGAGCCCTGCAAAAACCTAATTGTAGACCACACGGAATACGTAAGGCTGCTTGAAAAGCTGTCTTCCATTCCCAAGGTCAAGAGGGTATTTGTCAGAAGCGGCGTAAGATTCGACTATGCCATATACGACAAAAACGACGCCTTTTTAAAGAGGCTTGTCAACCACCACGTAAGCGGACAGTTAAAGGTTGCGCCCGAGCACATTTCCGACAGGGTTTTAGCACATATGGGAAAGCCTCCCGTAAAGGTATACGACAGATTCTGCGAAAAATACTTCGACCTCTGCAAAAAGGCAGGAAAAGAGCAGTATCTTGTCCCCTACCTTATGTCATCACACCCCGGCAGTACCCTGAACGAAGCCGTTGATCTTGCACTTTATCTCAAAAAGAAGAATGTGCGTCCCGAGCAGGTACAGGATTTCTATCCTACCCCCGGCACGGCTGCGACGACTATGTATTATACAGGCATTGACCCTTTTACGGGCAAAAGCGTATATGTTCCCCGTGACTACAACGAAAAGAAGATGCAAAGAGCACTTCTTCAGTCAACACGTCCCGAGAACAAAGAGATTGTAATGAGGGCAATAAAGCTTTCGGGAAGAAACGATGCGAAGAGTCTTCTGCCCTCTGCCTTCGGTTATTCTTCCCAGAGAAATCACACACCCGAAAAGAAGGCTTTACCCCACAACAAGAAAAAGCCGGGCGGTGTAAAAAAAGGAAAAGGCTCGCCCGAATATAAAAAGAAGAAAAAATAAGACTCCCGTTTTAAATGGGAGTCCATAGTTTCATCAGGAATGAGACGATTCAATATGAGGCAATTCTTCTCTGTCGCGGAAAAGAAGGGATATACACCAGATACCGCCGAGAGCTACCAGTGAGTAGACGATTCGGGAGATAAGTGCATCCTGACCGCCAAAAAGAAATGCTACCATATCAAACTGAAAAAGACCGATAGTACCCCAGTTAAGGGCACCGACTATGGTCAGTAAAAGCGCAATTCTGTCAAGCATTTATTTCAACTCCAATTATTTGTATTAAACAAGGATTGATTCCTCGTCACAGATAGTATGCAAGAAACAATGCTTAATTATACCCTTTTCAGGAGATGTAAAATTATGAGAATGAGAAAAAAGAAAAACGCCGACAAGCGTATGCTTGCCTGTGCCGACTATAAAATTGAAAATCCCAAGGATTTCAAGGGCAGATGGAAAAAGGATATTGCAGGCGGCAAGGACTTATACCTTGAAATCGGCTGCGGAAAAGGCACGTTTATAACAGAGCTTGCAACAAGAAATCCCGACATCTTCTATGTTGCAATCGAGGTTGTTCCCGATGTAATAATGCTGGCTATGGAAAAGGCAAAATCAAAAGAGCTGAAAAATGTAATGTTTGTCTGCTTTGACGCAAACGACATATGCGACGTATTTGAAGAAAGTGAGCTCGACGGACTTTATCTCAACTTCTCCGACCCCTGGCCCAAAACACGTCATCACAAGAGAAGACTTACATACATTTCCTTCCTTGAAAAGTACAAGACGGTAATAAAAAAAGGCGGCAAAATCTTTTTCAAGACAGACAACAGACCATTATTTGACTTTTCGCTTTCGCAGTTCAACGAAGCGAAAATTCCCCTCTCACAGGTTTGCACCGACCTTCACACTTCTATGTGGGAGGAAGGCAACATCCACACAGAATACGAGGACAACTTCTCTGCAAAGGGTTTTACAATAAACAGACTTGTAGGAACAATCACCAAATAAAATCAATCCCAAAGCACTCTGCTTTGGGATTTTTCTTTACATTACGTTTATCTGACACATTTTCATCGTTTCAAGTGCCGCCTTATGGGTTTCGGGCGTAACACCTGCACAGCACTGTGAATCAACGCTCACCTTTATCTCAGGATGGGCAGCCTTTATAATAAGTGCATTGGAAACAACGCAGATATCGGTGCAAAGACCGACAAGCTCTACCTCTTCAAGGACTTCCTTATCCCAGTTTTTCCAGCCGAAATTGGGTTTATCTATAATCCTTGAGCCCTCAACATAAAGCCCGTCGGCAATTTCCCAGCCGTATGTTCCCTTTATACAATGGGGTACGGGAAGATTCTTGCCTTCATTTGTTTCAAGATAGTTTTCGTCGTGGGTATCGCGGGTAAAAACAACTTCATTACCGTCATTTACATATTGTGCAATCTTCGCCTTAACCTTAGGAACTATTGCCACAGCCTCTTTTGTGCCGAGAGCCATATCGATAAAGTCGTTTTGCATATCAACCACAATCAGTGTTTTTTTCATACCTCTCACCTCTTACTTCTTACCTTTACCTGTAAAAAGCCGCCGCAACCGCGGCGGTCTTTCGTTTTATTCTATTGGTGTTGTGGAGAATTTGATGTTGTCAATTCTCAGTGTCATGGGAGAATATACACCGTTTACCGTCAGAGGATTGACGTACCAGGTGATTTCATCAAATCCGTCGCTTACACCGTTGACGGTATGACCTGCGCTGACTGTAAACGAGCCGCTGTAGTGCTTCCAGCCGTCCTTTTGGGAAACACTGTAGTTCGTAATGGAATGGTCATTGGGGTTGACCTTGAAATGCGCCTGAAGAAGGTCATCAAATCTGAAGTTTATGGCAAAGCTTGTTGTTACGGGTGTGCCGTAGGTATCAACGCCCATCTTTGCATCATAGGAGAAGTAGTATGTGACTCCTGCTTCAAATTTTGTCTTCTGTCTGAGGTAAGACCAGGCGGAGGAACCGTCATCAAAGGGCGTAAGCTCGATTACCCAGCTGTTCATTTCGTCGTCCCAGACTCTGTTTATATCGGTGTTGGATGCATACCACATACTCATATCCTCGTCCTCTGCATCGCCGTTTTCAAGCTTAAATACATCTGGCGGTCTGTGAGCCGAGAAGTTATCCACAAAGTAGGAAATGCTGCATTCCTCCCACTCATCGGGTTCAAGATAAAGACCTATCAATTCCTGAGTGTTTTCATCCTTGACCAATGTTTCGGGAATACTGAGCTTACATTCGATATGATTCCATCCGTTTGTCCTGAGCGTACCTGCATCAAATATATGCTCAGACATGCCGCTGCCGTCATTATATACAGCAATAAGCTTTATCGGATATGATGCACTCATAAAGCTTCCGCCCTCAAGACGGTCGAAATTCATATCAAAGGTTACCGTATATTCAAGACCTGCCTCAAACTCGGTGTTGGTTACAAAGTAGCTGTTACTGTTGTCGCCGCCCTTTACGCTCCAGATGTTATTAAGAGCATAGTCGGGGTCAGCAACAATCGAAACCTTGGAATCATTAAGCGAGAAGAATGCTTCGGAAAGCATCTCGTTTTCAGCAGTTCCGTTTTCGAATTCAGCAAATACCGTCGGGTCGCTCACCGTAATATCAAGCGTCTTTGCATTGAAATCGTGAATGAAATTATAATCCGCCGTGCTGAGAATATAAAGAAGCGGAATTACGGGTGCACCGTCATAGACATAGAATTCTTGTGCAAGCTTTTCCTCTCTGCTGCCGTTGACAACAACCTTGTCGCTGCCGACAGTAAACTTAAAGGTTGTACCGTCGGGTGTGTCAAGCTCAAGAACACCTGTATTTTCGTTCCAGTCGTAAACTATATGAAGAGCCTTATAAAGATTTTTGTCATCGGTGGGTGCTATAAGAATCTCTTCTCTGCCCTGCTCCTGAATTTCCCAGTAGTCTGTGGGATTGTATACATTACCGTCGATTACAATTTCAGTTCTCTTCTGTGCATCCGAAAATCTTAAGAATTCAAATTCCGCAAGGTAAATCTCATTATATGCAAGATTACCGGGGTCAAAACGGATTGATTCAATATTTCCCGTAAAGCCTTCGTGAGTATTCAGGTCTATATAGTAATCGTGCCACTCATCGGCTTCCTTGAAATAGAAGGTGAACTGATAATCCTCGGAATAATATGTCTTGCCGCTTGTGTTCCTTGGCATTGTATCAACACGGAAGAATACCTGTGCGGGAGTACCTGTTTTTGATGACTTCATTCTTATATGAAGAACACTGCATTCGGATGTCTTGACGCCGTTAACTGCTGATTTTTCGCCAAATTCAAGTATCGGGTCGGGATTTGACTGAGTTCCCTTTGCCGGTGCAGTTATAAACTTAAGTGCTCTTTCTCCGCTGTCATTGACATAGGAATAGAAAAGGCCGTTTGACTGAGTTTCAAAGTTGCTTATCATTGAGAAATTAGAAGCGGTGTTAAGGCTTGTGAACTTAAAGCTCAGGGTCTCAAATTCGGGGATTGGTGTTTCCTTCATAGAATCGGGAAGGAACTCACGTCTTATGAACATTCTCTTATTCGGAACATAAAGACGACTGAGTCTTGTCTTCTGCTTTTGTGTCGGAACTATATCTATTTCCGAGTGTAAATCCTCATCATAATCCTTGCCGAACACCTTTGCCATAGCTTCGAGATATCCGTATCCGCCATAGCCCTTATAATCTGTGCCGGGTATGGGGTCAAGACCAACCGTGGGATATATGTAGTGACCTTCACCGAATTCATTCCAGGTATCAAACTGGATAAAGTACTGCTTCCACGAGTCTTCGTCGTTCTTATATCTCGGCATATAGTCGTCTCTGAACCACAGAAGAAGCTCTTCAAAATCAGGGTCGGAAACAAGCGGATATCTTCTCTGCGCCCAGCCGATATCGTTAAAGCCTACCGCCGCAAGGGCAAGAAGGTCAAGTCCCTTTGAGGAACCCTTATATTCACCTGCCTGTTCCGTTACAAGGCTGTTGGAGGCAGTCTGTGCAAGTGCATAATATGTTTCCACAAACTGCTTCTGATTATCTATATTATAAGCCGTGTTACCCCAGGCATAGGGGAATATTGCAGTATCGGTGCCTGCCATATTAAGCATTGATATATTACCTGTGTTTGCAGAGCCGTTATTGGTAAAGCAGAGAATAATACCGTCAGCATAGCCTGCAGAGATTACCTGCTCTTCCATCCAGCTTACAAGCTTTGCGGCATCAATTTCAGCCTGATTGAACTCAAGGTTACTGTAGTTGTCATTTACATTGTAGGAGTTTACACCCGCCTTTGCAGGCAGGCACATATTTCTGAAGTTCGCCCACTGGTAAATTGTGAGGAACAGATATTCCTTGCCGTCTTCTTCTATTCTGAAGTATCTTTCGTCGGAGAAATACCAGTCCATCCAAAGCGGGAATATATTTTCCTTGAACTGTTCAGAGGTTCCGGGAGTGCTGTAGGAAGCATTTTCCCACATTATGGAAAAGTCGAGATATTCCGTATACTTCGCATTAAAGTAGCCTTCGTGATGTGCATCAATCATTCTCGGCTTTTTTATGGGTGCATTTGCAGGGCTTGTGGGTGCGTACCAGCACATAGCATATGTGGAAACACCGTGCTCCGAGAGGAACTTGATTTCCCAGTCCATCGCTTCTGCGCTTCCCTCATCGTAGTAGCCTGTAATAGGCTGGATTTCGGCGTGGGGTTCGATATAAGCCCAGCCATAGTGGGAGCCGTTTCTCCAGAGGTTACATATACTCATTGAGAGAATGTAGTTACCTGTATCAAGGGGTACGGGTTCGGGAACGTAGTCCTCGTAATTGTCAAAGATTTCGTGAACCTCAACGTCATCAAACCATATTTCAAAGTCGCCGTCTGCTTTCTTGCAGCCGATTTCAAGGGTGTTGAAGCCGTCAGTCTTTACAAGGAAGGGTACATCCTCTGCCACAACCTTGCCGTCTATTTTAATAAGGGCAGTCTGAGTAAGCGTATCGGCTTCAATTCTTATGCACTGCCAGCAGTTGGGGGTAAAGAATCTGAGCTCTCTGTCGGGCTTTCCGCTCTTATCAACAGTATAGAATTTACTGTCCTTGGTGACAATTCTGATTATGCTGTTATTATCATAACCCACATCAAAGTAAACCCCGTCGTTGCCATCGGGAATAAGAAGGTAGGTTTCAAGCTTTACCTTTCCGCCTGTCTTTTTGAAGCTCTTTCTTGCATATATATCATCGCCGTCACGCGTATTCATCAACACGCTGTAGTAGTCGCCCTGATTGTGTGCATCGGTAATAAGCTCCTTTACCGTCACATCGCCGCTTATTGTATAATCGTGGGGCTTATAATCAACCTTATGGGTGATAAATTTATCGTTTACGCTGTAATTCTTATAAAGGTGAACCTGCTTTACGGTATATTCAATCTTGTCCGAAACACCTGTCGAAAAGGCTATTTTTGCAAGACCGTTATAGCCGTCCTTGAGCTTATATGTATAAGTATTAATATACGAATATGATGTGCCGTTGAGACCTGCCACATTGACATTGACAACACCCGTATCAAGGTTGATTGTCATTCTCATTCTAATCTGTGACGAGGCTGAATACTGGCTGTCTATCGCAGCCGAGCTGTTCCAGGGGTCGGCAAGAAGGTAATATTTCATGTCGTATTTATATGTGCCGCTGTAGGGGTATGGAACAGATCTTGTTCTTCTTACGCCGTTATCGTAGAAGTAAAGACCCGAGGAATATGTGCCCATTTCGAAGACGTTTTCGCCATCGATATCCTCAAAATACAGCCTCATACCGCTAAAGCCAAAGGTTATATTGAAGCTGGTTTCAAGCACCAATTCCCCTTCCTTCTGGGGGTAGAATTCACGGGAAATTGTCATATTATCGGTTGCTGTAAGGTCGCGAAGCGTATTTACATAGCCGTTTCTTGCATCATCCATACTACTGACAGACCATTTTGCCTTTTCGGAAGCGCCTGTATAGTCATATTTCCAGCCCGAAGCGATATTATATACGCCTCTTACCGACGTAGAATCCCCCATAAGGTAGTCATTGATAAGATAATAGGGTTCATCCGCCGCATACTCGATATAAGCTCTTTCTATTCTGCTTTCGGTGCCGACAATTCTGCTCAAAATACTGCTCAGCTCATAGCGCTTTACAGGTCTTGTGGGACCAAAGGATGCATATTCGTCAACGCCCTCCATAATACCCGCATTGATAAGCTTTAAGGCAGGCGCATAATAAAGGCTTGTTATATCCGAATCGGGCATAGAGAGTACGCCGTTTACATCCGACAGTTCTTCTTCGGGCACAACCGATGAAAGAATATAACTCAGCTCTGCACGGCTGATTTCATACTTTTTTGTATTGGCATCTCCGAACAGCTCATCCGTTATAATACCGTTCTTCTTTGCATAGCTGTAACACGCCGCAACATCCGAAGAATCACTGAGGGTTCCTCCGTTATAAAGACTGTGAAGTCTTGATGCCGCAACCACAACATCGTCTGCCGTGGAATTCTCCTCAGGAAGTGTTGTCAGAAGATTGGTTATATTGTCAAAGCCGCCTGCAACACCGGGCGCTGCGGCTATATTTACGCACAGCATTATGCACACTGAAATAATCAGAAACAGGTATTTTTTCATATTTTCCCCCAAATAGCATAAATAGATACAGTAATTATACCTCAAAGGTTGTTAATAAATAAAGAGTAATATATAAATTTGACGGCATTTATGCATTTTTTGAGAATCATAACCACCGGCTAAGCCGGTGGTTTGCTCAGGCCTATAAGGCCCTGATAC
>CAZTNR010000037.1:0-19501 GCA_964614955.1 uncultured Oscillospiraceae bacterium
AGTGCGTACTTGCAAACGAAGAAGTAGTAAACGGCGTTTGCGAAAGATGCGGCAGTGAAGTTATCCGTCGTGAAAAGAGTCAGTGGATGCTCAAGATTACAGCATATGCTCAGAGACTTATCGACGACCTGCAGCTCGTTGACTTTATCGACAGAGTTAAGGTTCAGCAGACAAACTGGATAGGCAGAAGTGAAGGTGCAGAGGTTGATTTTGACACAACAAGCGGCGATATACTCACCGTTTACACAACCCGTCCCGACACCCTCTTCGGTGCAACCTATATGGTCATCTCTCCCGAACATCCCATTATTGAAAAATGGGCTGACAGAATTGAAAACCTTGACGAAGTAAAGGCTTATCAGCTTGAAGCCGCAAAGAAGAGCGACTTTGAAAGAACAGAGCTTGCCGACAAGAAGGAAAAGACAGGCGTTGAGCTTAAAGGAATAAGAGCAATCAATCCCGTAAACGGCAAGGATATACCCATATTCATTTCCGACTATGTACTCATCACCTACGGTACAGGCGCAATTATGGCAGTTCCCGCACACGACACACGTGACTGGGATTTTGCAAAGAAGTTCGGTCTTCCCATTATCGAAGTTGTTGCAGGCGGCAACGTACAGGAGGAAGCATTTACCGACGTTGCAACAGGCATTATGGTAAATTCTGACTTCCTTAACGGTCTTGAAGTAGCCGATGCAAAGGTAAAAATCACAGAATTCCTTACAGAAAATAACAAGGGTCACAAGAAGGTTAACTACAAGCTTCGCGACTGGGTATTCTCCAGACAGCGTTACTGGGGTGAGCCTATTCCCCTTATAAACTGTGAAAAGTGCGGTTGGGTTGCTGTTCCCGAAGAAAGCCTTCCCCTCACCCTTCCCGAGGTTCCTTCGTACGAGCCCGGTGCGGACGGCGAAAGCCCTCTTGCTTCTCTTGACAGCTGGGTTAAGTGCACTTGTCCACAGTGCGGCGGTGCTGCCGAAAGAGAAACCGACACAATGCCTCAGTGGGCAGGTTCCAGCTGGTACTTCTTAAGATACTGTGATGCATCAAATCCCGACGCTCTTGCCTCCAAGGAAGCTCTTGATTACTGGATGCCCGTTGACTGGTACAACGGCGGCATGGAGCACACAACACTCCATCTTCTCTACTCAAGATTCTGGTCAAAGTTCCTTTACGACTGCGGTATTCTTGCTAGTCCCGAACCCTATGCAAAGAGAACAAGCCACGGTATGATCTTAGGTGAAAACGGCGAGAAGATGTCCAAGTCCAGAGGAAATGTTGTTAACCCCGATGATATTATAAACGAATACGGTGCAGACACAATGCGTCTTTACGAAATGTTTATCGGCGACTTTGAAAAGGCAGCCCCTTGGTCAAGTCAGGGGATTAAGGGCTGTAAGAGATTCCTTGACAGATTTGCTGCTATGTGCGATCTTGTTTCCGGCGAAGGTGTTACTGAAAATCTTGAAAGCTCCTTCCACAAGACAATCAAGAAGGTGACAGAGGACATCGACAACTTAAAGGCGAATACTGCTATTGCGGCAATGATGGCTCTTATCAACGAAGTGTATGATGCAGGAACGCTCACACGTGACGAGCTTTCAATCTTCACACGTCTCCTCTGCCCCTTTGCACCTCATCTTGCTGAAGAAATCTGGTCCGAGGTTCTCCACAACGACGGCTTCTGCTCACTTGCAAAGTGGCCCGAATACGATGAAAGCAAGACTGTTGATTCAACAATCGAAATTGCTGTTCAGATTTGCGGCAAGCTCAAGGGTACTATGAACTTTGCAGCCGATGCAGACAAGGACACAATGCTCGCAGCTGTTAAGGCTGACGAAAGATTTACAAAGCTTATTGAAGACAAGACAATCGTTAAGGAAATTGTAGTACCCGGCAGACTTATTAACATTGTTGTGAAATAAATTAACGGGTAGTTCATAAAATAATTTGCATAAGTATTGACTTTACATTATTTCTTTTGTATAATAGTAAAGGTATCATTAAAGGTATAATAAAAATTCCTTTTGCCAAAAGCGGAGGGAGGGGAAATAAATGGCAGAAATTAAAATCAAGGATAATGAATCTCTTGACAGTGCGCTCAGAAGATTTAAGAGACAGTGCGCAAGAAGCGGTGTACTCACAGAGCTCCGTAAGAGAGAGCATTACGAAAAGCCCAGCGTAAAGCGCAAGAAGAAGTCTGAAGCTGCTCGTAAGAGAAAGTTTAAGTAAGACTTTGGCTTTGCTATGGCAAACTTAGTTTAGCAAGAAAAGACGATGGTTTTGTCCATCGTCTTTTTTCCTGAATTTATAAATTATTTGCTCAGAATTCATAAAATTTGATTTTTATCTTCTATAATCATACGTGGCGTCTGATTAGGTGTTTTTTCGGTGTATAACTTACGGTTATACACTTTTGTTTTGTCATAAAATTATAAAAACAACAATGGAGGAATCAAAATGACACTTTTCAACAAGCCCGCAGAACAGCTTCTTGAAGAATTAGGCAGTAATGCCGCCACCGGTCTCACTGCTTCGCAGGTCGAGGAGCTTCAAAGGAAGCTCGGAGAAAACAAGTTACGTGAAAAAAGTTGTAGGCTTCCTTCTCATAACCAACATCGGTGAAGTATTTACCGTTTTCTTTGCTATGATTATCCGGCACAAGACTCCCCTGCTCTCTATGCAGCTTCTCTGGATTAATCTTGTAACCGACTCACTTCCCGCCATTGCACTCGACATGGAAGCGGTTGAAAACGACGTTATGGATAAAAAACCAAAGCCCAAAAAGGAAGGTATCTTTGCAGGCGGTCTCGGTATAAAGGTTGTTATTCAGGGTATTATGTTTGCCGCACTCACGCTTATCGGCTTCAGACTCGGTGAATATATGGGCGGCAGCGAAAAAGCGGGTCAGACAATGGCATTTACTTGTTTCTACACTGCTTATGTTTATTGTTCTCTTTACTCCTTTAAAGAGCATATTCGGTCTTGTTACACTATCCCCTGCTCTTTACCTTATTGCGCTCGGTCTTATCTTTGTTCCGCTTATTGTTATGGAGCTTGCCAAGGCATTTGGGGTTATTAAAAAGCACAAGTAAATAAAACAACAGGAGCTGTGAAAACAGCTCCCTTTTCATATACTGAATATACAAAAGACCGTAGCGGTACACACTACGGTTCGATTTTTTGTAAAAAGCAATTACTTCATTATTCTGATTCTTACGGTTTCTTCACCGAGGGACTTTATCTTGACAGACAAATCCATATCGCTCATTTCGGCTGTCATAAACATTCTGTAGTCTGCCATTTCGGTTACCTGAACATTTCCGAATGCTGAAATTACTGCTTCCTTACTTGCCTTTGTTCTGATATAGGAAGAAGCAACATTCTTATTTACGTCACCGAGGAAGTCTGCCTTTTCTTCATCCCAGCCGATAAACTTCTTACAGTCACGTACTACATCAAGTACGTCTGCCATTACTGCACTTGCTGTGGGCATACTGCCTGCACCTCTTCCGCAGAAGAGAACGTCGCCAACAACATTACCAACAACGGAAATTCCGTTATAAACGTCATTTACGCCTGCAAGAGCATTGGTTTCGGGAACAAGATGGGGTGCTGTAAGAACATATACCTTTCCGTCCTTTGCATCCTTTTTTGCTCGTCCCAAAAGTTTAACCGAAAAGCCGTTATTTCTTGCATAGAGAAGGTCTTCATACATAATCTCGGTTATACCTTCGCAGAGTACATCTTCATTGGATACGGTCTTGCCGTATGCAAGGGATGCAAGTATGCTGATTTTTCTGCAAGTATCGTGACCCTCAACATCTGCTGCAGGATTCTTTTCGGCATAGCCGAGCTCCTGAGCCTGCTTGAGAGCTGTCGCAAAATCTTCCTTATCTCTTTCCATCTTTGTAAGAATATAGTTACAGGTACCGTTTAGAATACCCGTTACAGATTCAACCTGGTTGGAGGCAAGGCACTGCCACATGGGTCTGATAATCGGAATACCTCCGCCTACAGATGCTTCAAACAGGTAGCTTACACCCTGCTCTCTTGCAATTTTCTGAAGCTCTGCACCGTGCTTTGCTACGACCTCTTTATTGGAGGTTACAACGCTCTTGCCGCTGAGAAGCGCCTTCTTCGAGAAATCGTATGCGGGAACCGTACCGCCCATTGTTTCAACCACTATTGTAACATCCTTATCTTCAAGAATAGGGGCAATATCGTGCACAACCCTGTCACCGAGGGGATGCTCGGGAAATTCACGAAGGTCAAGAATATATTTTACATTAAGAGTCGTGCCTTCCATTCTTTTTGCAAAGGCTTCATTATTGAGGCGGATTGTTTCGGCAACGCCGGAACCGACAACGCCAAAGCCCATTATTGCAATATTGATCATTTTGAGTCTCCTTTATGAGTAACTTTCCCATTATCTGAATATAATATAAGAAAGCCACTTTCTGCTGTAACTTGATAATTACAAGTATTTTACCATATATTACTGAATAAATCAAGGATAATTTTCAGCAAAATGTGTCTTTTTAGGCTAAATTTCAAAAATTGTGTTGATTATTCACGGGGATTGGTGTATATTGGAATTGAGAAATGAAAACCTTTCGGAGCAGGACAAGACAAGATTATCCTTTATTATATCCTGGGCATATTATGCAGTAATTATACTTTTATCATTTCTGTTCCTTAAGTATCTTCTGGGTCCGTTACTCCCTTTTATTACTGCTTTTTTAATCGTTTCGGTATCAAGAAGATTTATTCTGAGACTGGAGGAGCTTTGCCATTCAAAAAGGTTTGCATCGGGCTTCTTTACACTGCTTTTGATTGCCATAATTTCACTTGTTCTATATGGAATCTGTCTCGGATTATTCAGGGAGCTGACTGCACTGTCAGAGCTTCTGACAGAAGAGTATCTGACTGATTTTTTTAAGAAGGCATCGGGTTCTCTGCAAAGCATTATAGGAAATATTTCAAAAACAGGTTTTGTCAGCAAAATGCTAAATTCTACGGGTTCCTTTATCGGCGGACTTGACACGGCGCTGTCGGGTGCAGTATCGGCATTTGTTCCAAAGATGATATCAGTGCTCGTAAGATTTATTTCCTTCTTCCCTTCTGCGGTTATTTTCATATCGTTTATGTTTATCGCTATGTTCTATATAAGTCACGACTATGAGAAAATATGCAAGTTTCTTATGATGCAGCTGTCAAAAAAAACACTTGACACATTTGACGAAACAAAAAGTATAATTACATCCACAGCACACGAGCTTTTTAAAGCGTATTTTCTTCTGACGTTTATTACATTCCTTCAATTACTGATAGGATTTATGATTATCGGCATAGATTACGCGACTTTGCTTGCCGCTTTAATATGCTTTATTGACCTTTTGCCGATTCTCGGTACGGGTACGGTTATAATTCCATGGGCAGGAATATGCTTTATTATCGGCGATATCAAAACAAGCGTAGGACTTATAGTTTTATATGCTTCCATTACATTATTCAGGCAGCTTGCCCAGCCTAAGATTATAGGTTCAAATGTAGGTCTTCCGCCGCTGATTTCGCTTATCAGTATTTTTGCAGGTCTTAAGATTTTTGGGATTTTCGGAATCTTGATTTTTCCGCTGATAACCACAACCGTTATACGGCTTAACAGCAAAGGCTTTTTGCATCTGTACAAGGACTTTCCCAAGAAAAGCGGAGAAGATGTCCGCAAAACAAAAAGAAAATTTCTCAACTTCAAAAAGAGCGACAAATCACCTTACCAAGGGAGTGATGATTATGACAAGTTTAAAAAAGACGATTGAGCTTTGCGAGCAAGGCTACAAGGAAAGCATATACAAAATTGCCGAGGAGGTAGTCAATAACAGAGATATACGTCTCATTCTCGTTGCGGGGCCCAGCTGTTCGGGCAAAACTACAACCTCCTCTACAATATCAAAGTTTGTTTATGAACGCGCAGGAATTAAATCCCACACCGTTTCAATTGACGATTTTTACAGGGATGTTGTATTTCTCCCCGGCGAAACCTTTGCCGACAAAAATTTTGAAGGTCTTGACAGTCTTGATCTTGACCTTTTACATTCCTGTCTTCACGACCTGTCACTTGGCAAGACGGTTGACATTCCTTTATTCGATTTTAACAGGATGTGCAGATACGGCAACAGAAGCACAATTACGCTCGGCGAAAATGAAATTGCAATAGTTGAAGGACTTCACGCGCTTAACCCCGCAATCTACGAGAATTTTGTAGAAATGAGCAGAGTCCGCAGAGTTTTTCTTGACTGCCGTGACGGTGACGAAAACAACAAGTATGAACGGCTTGTCCGCCGTCTTGTCAGGGACAGAAACTTCCGCAGCGCAGATGCGTATCTTACATTTACACTCTGGGAAAAGGTGGTTGCAGGCGAAGAAGAATACATCTATCCCTTTTCCGGCGAAGCGGATTTCAAGGTCAACACATTCCACAATTACGAAACTGCACTTCTGAAGCCTTTTGCAGCAAAGCTTCTCGACGAAATTGACAAAGACAACAAATACTTTGAGGATGCTCGGCTTGTAAGAGCATATCTTGACAAATGCCGCGAAGCAATCTCACCCGACCTAGTACCAAAGGACTCGCTTCTCAGGGAGTTTATCGGTTAAAACGTATCTTTAAGCCGTGCAAATGCACGGCTTTTCTATTTCATATTTTCACGAAGCTTTTGTATTGCGGCATTTTCGATTCTGGAGACATATGACCTTGAAATGCCTAGGTTTTTTGCTATTTCCCTTTGTGTCATCTGCCTTGAAAATCCAAGAGCATACCGCATAAATATTATCTGTTTTTCACGTTTACTGAGTGTTTTTTCAATAGCCTTCATCAGCTTTTCTATTTGTATTTTCAAATCAATTTTCTCGGCGATATCGTCATCTACGCTGAGTATATCCATATATGTAAGCGGATTGCCGTCTTTATCGGTGTCAAGCACTTCATTAAGCGACGTATCCGACAAATGCTTTTTTCTTGCCCTGAAATACATAAGAATTTCATTCTGCAGACATCTTACGGCATAGGTGGCAAAACGCGTACCGCACTCAGCCTTAAAAGAATCAACAGCCTTTATAAGTCCCATTGTGCCGACGGAAATAATATCATCCGCCTCCGAGGGACTCACCGAAAACTTTTTTACAATATGGGCAACAAGCCTCATATTACGTTCTATCAGCATTTGTCTTGCAGACATATCCCCCGCCGCCATTCTTTTGAAGCATTCTGCTTCTTCAGCCTTGGTAAGCGGTGAAGGAAACGAAGCACTTGTACCGGTTACACGCAAAAACAAAAAATAAAAGCCCGACATCAGACAGGATATCATTACAATCACCCTTTAAGTATTTATAAAAAAATATATGCTGCAGGGCTTGTATAACTTTACTGAAACATACATATTTTTTGTATTCTGACACTAAAGTATAATTGGTGATTAATATGATTATAACCGTTACAGCCTCGGATACAATAGAGCTGATTTCGGCACAGTACGCAGTACCGACATCAAAAATAATCTCTGACAACGGAATTATCGGCACTACACTTGTAACAGGTCAAAGTCTGATTATTGACATACCCGAATCAAGATATATTCCTGTACAAAACACGACGGTTGAAGAAATTTCACAAGAGTTTAACATAGAAAGCAAGCGGCTTTTCAGAAACAATTATTTTCTTCTCGGGAAAAGCTCTGTTCCCATCGGCTCATATATTGTACTGTCATATGTCAACAAGCCGCAAACGCAAAAAATAATCGGCGGATATGCCTACGACTTTATAACAACAGGCTTGTTATCGGCAGTAATTAACTACTTAACCTACATTATGCCGTTCACATATGGCTTCACAGCCGAGGGCGAATTGATAGCTCCTCGGGACGAATACATTCTGAATGAAGCAAAAAGGTCTGACACAAAAACACTTATGCACATTTCAACACTTACCGAGGAAGGCTTATTTGACAGCAATCTTCCCGGGATTATTTTTGCGTCGTCCGAGGCACGTCAAAGTCTTTTGGATAATATAACCGAAAATGTTCTTCTTAAAGGCTATGACGGTGTGGACATTGATTTTGAATTTTTGCCTAAGAGCCAGAAAGAAAACTACATCGCTTTTACAAAGGAGCTATCGGAAAAGCTTCACTCCGTCGAGAAGATTTTAGTAATAGCCGTACCGCCCAAAACAAGTGATGAACAGGACGGGCTTCTTGTCGAAGGGATTGATTACCAAGAGCTTGGAAAGAATGCTGACTATATCCTGTCAATGACCTATGAATACGGGTATAAATTCGGACCACCGCTTGCAGTGGCACCCATAAATCAGATAACAAAAGTTATCGAGTATGCCGTTACAAGAATACCAAGTGAAAAAATACTTCTCGGCATTTCAAATTACGGCTATGACTGGACTCTCCCATACGTCAGAGGCTTATCCGATGCGCCCAGTTTATCTACGGTAGAAGCTATTGAGCTTGCAAAAAGCTACGGTTCGGAAATAATGTTTGACGAAGTTTCTAAAGCGCCGTTCTTCTTTTATACAGATAACGACGGCAACACTCACGAGGTATGGTTTGAGGATGCAAGAAGTTTTGCTGCAAAGATGGATTTAATAAAGGAATACAATCTTGCAGGCGGCTTTATCTGGGATTTAATGAGAGAAAATCCGCAAGGATATGTGACAATAAACAGTCTTGTCGAAATTGACTGAAAATATGTATTTTTCTACCTTGATTATTCTGTCGGTGTATGGTAGAATAAGAAAAACGAGCATTTCAAGGAGGCAAAATAATGAACACTCTTCCTCAGAGACAAGTACACCTTGACTTCCACACAACCGAATCCATAGACGGCATCGGCTCAAGATTTGACAAAAAGCAGTTTCAAAGCTGTCTGAAAAAGGGTCACGTAAATTCCATTACTGTTTTTGCAAAATGCCACCACGGCTGGGCATATTTTCCAAGTGAAGCTAATGAAATGCATCCCGGTCTTCACGGCTTCGACCTGCTTTCGGCACAGCTTGAAGCGTGTGAGGAAATAGGCGTACAGGCACCTATATACATTTCAGCCGGCTTTGACCAAAAATATCTTGTTGAGCATCCGGAGGATCTTCTTGTATGGCCCTGGGATGCCCCTTCCCTTGAAATAGGAGTTGAAGAAAACGGTCACAAGTATATTGCCGACAAACCCGGTTTTCGTGTTATTTGCTTCAACACCCCTTATCTTGAGGTTCTCAAGAAGCAGGTTGAAGAGGTTGTCAGAAAATTCAATCCCGTCGGCATCTTTCTTGACATAGTAGGTCCGAGGCTTTGCTTCTGCAAAAACTGCCGCAAGGATGTAATTGCTTTAGGTCTTGACCCTGAAGTTCCCGAAAACTACTGGCCTGTTGCCGATGCGGTTTACAAGAAATACTACACGACAATCAACGAAGCTGCCCGTGCAATTAAGCACGATGTCAGAATCTTCCACAACGGCGGTCACATTGCCTGCGGTCAGAGAGAACGTGCACACGCAAACACACATCTTGAGCTTGAAAGTCTGCCCACTGGCGGCTGGGGTTACGACCACTTCCCAAAGAGTGCAAAGTACGTAAAGAATCTCGGTATGGATTATCTTGGTATGACAGGTAAATTCCACAGCACCTGGGGCGAATTCGGCGGTTTCAAGCATCCCAACGCATTAAAGTACGAGGTTGCCCTCAGCCTTGCCAACGGTGCCAAGTGCTCTATAGGCGATCAGATGCATCCCTACGGCTTCCTCGACGATGCCACATACGAGCTTATCGGTGCCGCGTACTCCGAAGCAGAAAAGGTTGAGCAGTATTGCTACAATATTGATGTTATTGCGCAGATTGGTTTACTCGAAAAGGAAGGCTTTGTAAGAACAAGTTCTCAGGGCACCTCCTGCGATACGGGTGCAAACAGAATGCTTCTTGAAGGCAAGTACCTTTACGAAAACATTGACACAGAATGCGATTTTTCAAAGTATAAGCTTATCATTCTTCCCGACTCTATCAAGGTTGAGGGTGAGCTTAAAGAAAAGCTTCAGCAGTTTATAAAGAACGGCGGCAAGATACTTTGTACCGGATGCTCGGGTCTCGATGAAAACAATGAATTTGCTTTTGACCTCGGTGTAAGGTTTATCGGCAAGAGCGACGTCAATCCTTCATACTACAGACCCGACTATGAGGCTGTCGGACTTTCCTCGACAAACTATGTTATGTTCTCAAGCAAATATGACGTTGAGCTTTGCGGCGGCAAGGTTATGGGATATGTAAGAAATTCATTCTTCAACAGAGAGCCTCAGCATTTCTGCTCACACAAGCACACTCCATTTACTATGGAGGATGCATTCCCCGGTGTTGTTCTCGGCAAGGACGGAGGATATATTGCCTGGGAAATCTTCTCTGAATATGCAGAGGTAGGAAGCATAATTCTTAAGGATACTGTTATAAGAGTTATTGACGAAATTCTCGGCGAAGACAAAATTCTCAAGACAAACCTTCCTGCGGGCGCAGTTGTTACCTTAAACGAGCAGAAGGCTGACAGCAGATACGTGCTTCACGCCCTTTATGCGTCTCCCGTAGTCCGCGGCAAGAGTACTCAGATTATAGAGGATCTTGTACCGCTTCACAACAGCGAGTTTGAAATTGAAGTTGATAAGAAAATCAAGAAGGTAAAGCTTGTTCCTCAGAATAAAGCAATCAAATTCAAGCACAGGAACGGTGTTATAAGCTTTAAAATTGACGAGTTTTCCTGCAGTCAGATTGTTGTACTTGAATATTAATCCAAGTAGAAAACGCACCCTCGGGTGCGTTTTTTAGTACATATTATTAGCCGACATATAGTCATAAATCATTTTGCCGTGGGTCTGCTCCTGCTTTTGGATTGAATTGAGATAGTTTCTTGCGTTTTCATCCGTAAATTCAAAAATGCAGGTGTCATACAGCTTTGATACTTCCTTTTCGCCTGAAAGCACATCTGTGCAGAGGTAGCAGTCTTCCTTTTTATCGGGTGTTTCGCTTGTATGGAACGCCGTAAAAGTGGGAAGCTGCTGATTACCCGAGCCGCTTTGCTGAGGCACAGTGCCCGTTTCAAGCTGGCAAAGACCGTTCAGATGGTTACTTTCGTGCTGTGCAAGGTCAGTAAACAGATTTCTGAGCTGCGGGTCCTTGGCACAAGCCGAATGCTTTGTGTATTTATCAATACAAAGCTGCTCCTGATCCTTCAAGTCTTTAAGAAGACTCATTTCCTTCTGTGTTAATGTCATAAAAAATCACCTCGGTAGTATTATTACCGCCGAGGTGAAAATTATTACTTATTCTTCAAACAATTAAAAATCAGAGTATTCTTCCTCAATTGTAATGCCGAAGCCGTCCTGCTCTTCTTCAAGGTAAGCTTCTGTGAATTCGGGAGCAGAAAGCACCTCTTCGGGAACAACTACCTCAACTTCATTAAAGCTGTCGGCAGTCACATTGACACTCACTTCATTAATTACAACAACAAGCCCAAGCTGTTCAGCAGTTATACCTTCACCGTACATAGAAAGCACGGCATTAATCAGTTTATCAACAAGCTGCTGAAGAATCTGTGTCATTTCTACATTAACGCCAACGGGATAAAGGGTATACACATCGGCATATTCCGTAACAGAGACGGTTCCGAGATCCGAAATCATTCCCAGCAAGGCAGCTGCAGGTTCATCGTCAAGCTCCTGTGCAAGTGAAGCTTCAAGCTCGGCAACTTCTTTTTCAAGACCTGCATCTTTGAGCATTTCAGCAAGCTTCAAGTCCAATGTATAGCTTATTTTGTAGCATTCCCTTTCACCGTACAGGGTTTGCTCATAAGCACCGTTTGAAATATACTTTGAGTAATCGAATGCTTCCGTTTTAAACCTTTCGATAAATGCGGCAATCTCCTCTGCCCTCTCGGCATCCGACGTATGCTTGAACCATTCGCCGTCGCCATCCATTGTAAAGGTTGCGCTTTCGGTTGCGTAGGATTCACTGACAGCAGGCTCTTCAAGCTCTGCATTAATAGAGCTTACCACCGTATGAACTATCTTGTTTTTTACATCAGCATTAATGCTGACATTGGTTTCGTTTTTTGCCGACTCCTCCATAGCATTAATGTCAATCACACATTTCAAATCGGCATTAAAGCTTTCAATCGTCTTTTGCGCCTCTGCTTTCTTTTTCATAAGGTCATCAAAGTCAGAAACAACAATCTTTTCGGGCTCTTTGATTTCCTCTTTCTCTTGTCCCAAAGCATCTTCCGAATTCTTTTCCTCGGCTGTACACGAAACAAATACTGTGCAAGCCAGAACCAGCGCCAAAACAATTGCCAAAATCTTTTTCATTACAAATGCCTCCTAAAATTCCGTTATTTATCTGAGCTTGATACTCTCGTCATCGGTTCCCTTTTCTATCTTACGTATTACAACGTCGTAGCTATATGAGGGATTTACTTCTATTGTAACCGTTTCTCCGATCTTCTTTCCGAGAAGTGCTTTTCCCGCAGGCGATTCATTACTTATTCTGCCCTCAAAAATTTCGGTTCTCATAGTAGTTACAATCTGATAAGTCTCCTCGCAGTCGTCTTCTTTAACATAAACCGTCACCTTATCAAAAAGACCGACGGTGTTTTCGTCCCCTTCGATTTTTACGATAACGGCGGTATTAATCATATTATTGAGAAAGCGGATACGTCTTTCATTTGCATTCTTTTCCTGCTTTGCAATTTTATACTCGGCATTTTCCGAAAGGTCGCCGAAAGCACGCGTTCTGACTACCTCTTTTAAAAGCTCGGGGCGAAGTACGCAGGTGCGGTATTCGATTTCTTCCTTCATCTTTTTTATATCTACTTCGGTGAGTTCGTTATGCATTGGATTTACCTCCGGTCAGTTCTGTATTAATTATAACCGCGGTAAAGCATTTTGTCAACAAATCGAATATAATCAACGGTTTTATTTTTTCACCAAATATTTAAAATTGCCTGTTGTTTATTACAAGTATATGATTTATAATGTATGATGTATTAATGTATTATGGGAGAAAATCGGTATGAACACACACAATTCGAGAAAGCTTCACAGTCTTGTTATTTTCAGAAATATACTTAAGGACGAAACGGTAAAAAAGCTTATTGCCCTCTTTGACTGCGACGAAAAGAACAAAAACGAGCTTACGGACAGATACTGCGACTTTGCGCAGAGTCTTCTCAGCCACGGCGGAAATCTTTCTCAGTATTTTCTGAAGCTTATTTTAGAGGACGAGAATCTTTATACAACCTATAAAATTACAGGACGCGGCGACGGCGAGCTTCTTGAGCCGCTTTTAGAGCGTGAACTCGCAATTCTCGAGTATCTTTCCGGGTATGAGGGTGAACAGATAAGAACCTTTACGGGCGATACAACCCTTGCAAGATGGAAAACCGAAGAAATCAGCTTTTCAGAAGTTTATCACAAGAGACTTTCCGAAATTCACCTCAAGGGCTTTGGCATTTATGCAAAGCATCATATGTTTATTCTCGGCGACAACGGCGAGATTATACCTATCAAGAATCCCGACCCGCAGAAGCTGTCAGAGCTTTCGGGCTACGAGAGAGAAAGAAATCTTATTATTGCAAACACGAAGGCTCTGCTTTCGGGAAAACCCGCGAACAATGTACTTCTCTACGGCGATGCAGGTACAGGTAAGAGCAGTACTGTAAAGGCAATAGGCAACGAATTCAAGGATATGGGTCTGAGAATTATAGAGCTCAAAAAGGAACAGCTTCACCTTATCCCCGAGCTTCTTGACAACATATCCGAAAAGCCGTTAATGTTTATACTCTTTATAGACGACCTCACCTTTGCCAGCGACGACAGGGATTTCTGTGCGCTCAAGGCAACTCTCGAAGGCGGTGTATCTTCAAGGGGAAGCAACACAATCATATATGTTACAAGTAACCACCGTCATCTGGTCAAGGAAACAAATTCGGACAGACAGGGCGATGAAATTTCTATCGGCGACAAGATTCAGGAAATAGTCAGTCTTTCTGCGAGATTCGGTCTTACCATTACTTATTCAAAACCCGACAAGGACCTTTACTGTCAGATTGTTTCCGACCTTGCAAAACGCGGCGGAATTACACTCGAAGAAGACAAATTGTTTGTCAGAGCAGAAGCCTTTGCAATACGTCACGGCGGAAGAAACCCGAGAACTGCAAAGCAGTTTGTTGACCTTCTTCTTTCGGGTGTTGAAGTAATATAATTTCCTGATAATTGCATAGACTAATAAAAAAAGAAGCTGTCAGCATTCAGCCTCTTGAGTCACCTTACGGTGGCAGCTTGTACGGGATAGCGGAAACCGAAATAAAGGCAGCCGATTTGGAGGAGAATAATGGCATATTATATCATATTCGGAATTCTGATGTTCGGAATTCTGATATTTATTCACGAGCTCGGACATTTTATCGCGGCAAAGAAGTGCGGTGTAGGCATATATGAATTTGCTATAGGTATGGGTCCGAAAATCATTTCAAAAACAGGTAAAGACGGGGTGAAATATTCCCTTCGTTTATTGCCTATAGGCGGATTTGTTTCAATGCACGGCGAGGATGACGACGAGCTTTCCGGCAACGAAGAAACAAGCCTTGCGAAAAAGCCTGTATGGCAGAGGTTTATCGTAATAGCGGCAGGTGCGGCGATGAACATTTTACTCGGTCTTGTTCTTGCTATGCTTCTCGTAATCTTCGGCGGTGATTTATACTCAAACAAAATCAGCGAATTCAGAGTGGTCAATCACGAAGGAGTACCCTATGTTGACGAATTTCAGGGGTTAAAACCCGGCGACGAAATTATAAAAGTCGGCTCAAGAAAAATCAACGTAAGACACGACCTTGTCTATGAGGCTATGAACATCGTTGATAAGCCCACCACCCTTGTAGTACTCCGAGACGGAGAAAAGATTACTATAGAAAACTTCTACTTTCCTACCTACGTTGACAAGGGTATAAAATTGGGAACGGCAGGCTTCTTTTTACCCACAAAGCTACAGAAGACGCCCCTTGAAGTAATAAAGCAGACCTTCTGTCAGTCTATATCGGTAATACGTGCCATTTGGACATCACTTATTGATACACTCCGCGGACGTTACGGAACAGAAGCCTTATCGGGTCCTGTCGGTGTTGTCAGCGAAATGAAGCAGGTAAAGGAATCGGGCGGCACATCATCCTTGTTCTTTTTGATGATGGTTATTTCAATGAACCTTGGCATTATGAACCTTTTACCTTTCCCTGCCCTTGACGGCGGAAGGCTGTTATTCCTTATAATAGAAGCAATCAGAAGAAAGCCTGCCAATCAAAAAATCGAAGCGGCTGTCAATGCTGCAGGTCTTGTGCTTCTTATGGGGCTTATGTTATTTGTTACCTTCAGCGACATCACAAAGCTTATAAAGTAAAGGAGAATGAAAATGGAAAGAAGAAAGACAAGAAGTGTAAAGCTTGGCAATACCTATCTCGGCTCGGATCATAACATTCTCATTCAATCAATGACATATACAAAAACCGAGGATAAGGAAGCTACTCTTCGCCAGATTCTCGATCTCGAAAAGGCTGGTTGCGACATTGTCCGCTTCAGTGTACCGAATGAGGATTGTGTCAAGAGCATTCCGTATCTTAAAGAGCATTCAAATATCCCGCTTGTAGCCGACATACATTTTGACTACAGACTTGCTCTTGCAGCGGCCGAAAGAGGAATTGACAAAATAAGAATAAACCCCGGAAACATCGGCTCAGAGGAAAGAGTCAAGGCGGTTGCCGATATGTGCAGAAGCAAAAACATTCCCATACGCATAGGCGTTAACAGCGGCTCGCTTGAAAAGCACATTCTCGAAAAACACGGTGCACCCACACCCGAAGCTCTATGCGAAAGTGCGTTTTACCACGTAAGACTTCTTGAAAAATTTGATTTTAACGACATTATCGTTTCCATAAAATCCTCCGATGTTGCAAACACCATAAAGGCTAACAGAATGTTTGCAGAAATGTGCGACTATCCCTTACACTTAGGGGTAACAGAAGCAGGCACCGAGCGTTCGGGGCTTATAAAATCAAGTGCCGGAATAGGTGCTCTTCTTTGCGAAGGTATCGGAGACACCCTAAGAGTTTCCCTTTCCGATGATGTAATTAAAGAAGTTGAAGCGGCAAAGGATATGTTAAGGGTTCTCGGCATACGCAAGGGTGTAAAAATCGTTTCCTGCCCCACCTGCTCAAGATGCAACATTGACGTGTTCAACACCGCAAAGCGTCTTGAAGAAGCACTTAAAGACAAGGACTATGACATAAAGATAGCAGTAATGGGCTGTGCGGTAAATGGTCCAGGTGAAGCAAGAGAAGCGGATATCGGTATTGCCGGCGGCAACGGTGAAGGTCTTCTTTTCAAGCACGGCGAAACAATAGGAAAGGTACCTATGAGCGACTTTTTCGATGTGCTTATGAAGGAATCAGAAATGCTTGCAAAATCAAAAAAATAAGGATGTACATATAATGCAAAAGCCCTTTTTGGAGTTATTTAAAAAATACCAGCCAAGTGACAGCGAAAAAAACGTGCTTTCAAAAATTGTCGAATACTCAGCAAGAGCCGACAAGGAAGCAAGAATAATAGCGTGCGATGTAGTATTTGACGGCTACGTCCCCTTTTCGTCGCTTTTTTCTATAGAAAACGCCATAGCCAAGGCATACGAGCTTCAGAGAATGGAAATACATCCTTGCTTTAAGAGTGTTCATTTTGACGTGGGCTACATTGAACACGTATTTATCGAGCTTTCGAGAATGAGTGCTTCCTCCAACGGTTTCTTTTCGGGTGCTTTCTTGGAAAAGCTCGACGGCTCTGAGGTTTCCGAGGACAAAGATGTACTCTACATATCCCTGCAGAACGGCGGAAAGGATTTACTTATCAGCGGCGGAGTCGATGAAATGATTTCAGACATCATTGAAGAAATGTTCGGCGACAGAAAGTATATAGAATTCTGCGGTATAACAGAGCTTTCATACGAAGACCTTGCGGGCTTTGACTCTCTTCCCGATATAAAGATTCCCGTTTCGGAAGAGGTGAAGCAGGCACAGAGGGAACAGCTTGCATCCTCCACCCTGACCTCTGCCCTCACAACGGAAGTGACTGATGCGGTGGTTGACATCGACGAAGGAATCGTACACAGCGGCGGTATGATTTTTGACATATCGGAGATTGAAAACGTATACAACACAGTAAAAGACATAGACATCATACCCATAAGGAAGGTAACCCTTGACAGCGGCTCCTTTACAATCTGCGGTGAGGTTTTCGGATACGAAAAGAAGCTTACAAAGAAGCAGGACAAGTGTATTGTCAATTTCTTCATAGGCGACAAGGAAGCCGCCCATGTGGTAAAAATGTTCTATTCAAAGGACAAGGACGAGGAATACGGCAAAATATCTGACGGCAAATGCATTATTATGCAGGGCAAAGCCCAGATTGACAAGTTCGACGGCACAATTTGTCTTAATCCATCTGCAATCGGCTTTATAAAGAAAAAGTACAAGACTGATACAGCCGAGGAAAAACGTGTTGAGCTTCATCTTCACACAATGCTTTCTACTATGGACTCTGTTTTCTCCTGCAGCGATGTAATCAAAACTGCTGTGCGCTACGGTCACAAGGCGGTTGCCATAACAGACCACGGCAATGTTCAGGCGTTTCCCGAAATACTTGCCGCAAAGAGAAAGCAAAAGGCCGATGTCAAGGTGCTCTACGGCATTGAAAGCTACTTTGTAGACGACACCGCGAAGGCTGTATTCGGTGAGGGTGATGCCGACTTTAACACAGACAGATTCTGCGTATTCGATATAGAAACAACAGGTCTTTCGGCAAAGGACTGCAAAATTACCGAAATAGGTGCCGTGCTTTATCAGGGCGGCAAGGTACTTGACACATTCTCAAGCTTTGTAAATCCCCACGAGGCTCTTACCGAGCAGATTTCAAATCTTACGGGAATAACGGACGATATGCTCGTCGATGCTCCCGACATTGAAGAAGTGCTCCCGAAATTCCTAAAGTTTGCAAAAGACTGCATATTCGTTGCCCACAATGCAACCTTTGATATTTCCTTTATTTCAAAAGCGTGTGAGGATCTCGGTATTGAATTCAGACCCACATACATAGATACCGTATCCGTATCAAGATACACAAATCAGGACCTTAAGAAGCACACTCTTGATGCCGTGGGCAAATACTTCAATCTCGGCGATTTCAACCACCACAGAGCCTTTGAGGATGCCCATATGCTGGCTCTTATTTTCGCAAAGCTTATCGAAAAGCTTGACACAGAGGGCATTACAAAGATAAGCCAGATGGTTGAAGCAATGAGTGGAAACTGCGACCCGAAAAAGCTTACAAGCTACCATCAGATTATACTTGTAAAGAATTTAGTGGGTCTTAAAAACCTCTACAAGCTCGTTTCTTACTCTTATCTCGACTATTTCCGCAAGAATCCGAGAATTCCCAAAACAGTGCTTGAACAGCACAGAGACGGACTTATAATAGGCTCTGCCTGTGAAGCAGGCGAGCTTTATCAGGCGGTTCTTCAGGGAAAACCCTGGGCAGATCTTTGCGATATAGCAAAATTCTACGACTATCTTGAAATCCAGCCCTTGGGCAACAACCAATTTATGATTGACAAGGGCAAGGTTCAGGGCAAAGAGTCTCTTATTGAAATCAACAAAACTATCATAAAGCTCGGTGATGAGCTTGGCATTCCCGTTGTGGCAACGGGTGACGTTCACTTCAATGAACCGACAGATGAAATCTTCCGTCAGATACTTCTCGCAGGTCAGAAGTTTTCTGATGCCGACAAGCATATTCCACTCTATTACAGAACAACAGAGGAAATGCTTAAGGAATTTGACTATCTTGAGCCGGAGAAGGCATATGAAATAGTTGTTACCAATACGAACAAAATCGCCGATATGATAGAGGATATACTCCCTATCCCCGACGGCTCATTTACTCCACATCTTGACGGTGCGGAAGAAGAACTCACATCAAACTGTTACAAGTATGCCCACGAATTATACGGCGATCCTCTTCCCGAAATCGTTGAAACAAGGCTTAAGCGTGAGCTTGATTCAATCATCAGCAACGGTTTTGCGGTGCTTTATGTAATTGCAAGACGTCTTGTTAAATACAGTGAAGAAAACGGCTATCTTGTAGGCTCAAGAGGCTCGGTAGGCTCCTCCTTTGCGGCAACAATGGGCGGTATTTCAGAAGTAAATCCCCTCTCGCCCCATTACAGATGTGCAAACTGCAAGTACTCCGAGTTTATTACAGACGGCTCTGTTGGTTCCGGCTTTGACTTACCACCGAAGCCCTGTCCCAAGTGCGGAACCGAAATGATGGGTGACGGTCACGAAATTCCCTTTGAAACCTTCCTCGGCTTCCACGG
>CAZTNR010000038.1:0-18692 GCA_964614955.1 uncultured Oscillospiraceae bacterium
GAACCTTGTCAAATACATCACCCTTTGCCGTTACCATAATAATAGGCTTTGAGGACATTTCACGAATTTCGCGGCAAACCTGCCAGCCATCCTTTCTGGGCATCATAATGTCGAGAAGAACAAGGTCGGGTTCGTAAATCTTAAATGCGCTGAGTGCCTTTATACCGTCATTTGCTGTTACGATTTCATAACCTTCATTTTCAAGATAAAGCTTTAATAAGTCGCAGATATTTGTATCGTCATCTGCAATAAGAATTTTGAGTCCCATTTGTTAAACCTCCTGTTGTTTATTTATCCAAGTTAAAAAAATATTCAACAAATAATCTCTTTATGTTAATTATATTCTAAAAGTAAACAAACTTGTTTAACAAATGATTAATAAAACGGCACTTATTTATGAACAGACACTGATTTAATCCTGAAAACTGCGTTCTGCATAGAAATCAGATATCAAATCGCCGAGCTCTAAAGATTTCGCAGGTCTTTTATCTGACGCATTTCTTACGGCAAATTCTATCGCCGGCAAAAGCGAATTCAGTTTACCGAGAGCCGACGTAAGCTCTGCAGACACAGACATTACAACCGTTGAGCCGCAAATTGCCGCAACGCTTCTTGACGGAAAGCACTTATGCGCCTTTCCCGTTTCGGCATCAACATATTCATCGGCACTCAATCTGTAGGAAAAATACGGCAGGTCTTTCTGCGAGATGCAGGTGATTATATCGGGAATAACATCACCCGCCCTGAAGCTGTCGCAGCCGATAGCAACAACCACATCGTTGCAGGCGCACATATGACTTATACGGTCTCTGAGCACTTTTGTCTGCTTTGACGGCGATATACAGGAATAGCAGCCACCCGTCATATATCCGTTTTCATTAAAATGCCGCATAAGCCTACCTGCACAGCATATGGCACTCGAAAGCTCAAGGGCAGTTTCGCCCGTACAAATAAATCCTACTTTCGGCAAATCTTTCATTACAAATCCCCCTCAGATGATTATATGGAGATTATAATAAAAGAGCTTTGGCGTTTGCAAGGGAAATACGTCGAGAGAAAAAATAAAGGGCGGCAATAAAGCGTGCTATCCATAGGGATAACACGCAATGAAATCCATTCCCAAGAATGGATGAAATTCGGCAAAGCCGAATGAAATACGCTTTGCGTATGAAATATTTGCCTTTGGCAAATGATAAAAATGGAATCCGTTTCCGAAGGAACGGATTCTTTGATTATCATCCGCTTTAAGCGGATATTTCATATTGCGAAGCAATATTTCATCACGTAGTGATTTCACCTGCCGATTTTTCGGCAGATTTCATTGGAGTTCATCCTTACGATGGACTCCCTAATGCCGCCCTCTTATATCCTATTCCCCGTCATCCGAAGAACTATATCTCTTTTGTCTTCTGCAGCACGCAAGTCCGATTACAAGTACCACCGCAAACGCAATCAGCGAAACCGGAGGCAGGAACGAAACAAACCACACCGCAACGCCGACGGCTATAAGAACAACCGATATTACCGACAGCAGAATTTTTCCGATAAAGCCGCCTATCCATCCGAGAATTGCACCCATCAGAACAATAAGCGTTCCGGGAATCAACACTATCGCTATGCCAATCAATGCAAGTACGACGGCACCCAAAGCACCGGAGGAGCCGAAAATCAAAGCCAGTGCAAGCGCAATCAAAGAAAAAACGCCAGCACGAAGGGTAGAATCGTTGTTACTGCAAGAAAAATCAGCAGTACTTTACAGAATTTTTTCAAAGAATTACCTCCTGCTTGCTTGTATTCGGGAAAACCTTTTCCCATTCGAGAACATTTCCTTTAGGGTCTATTACAAATGCCTCTTTTGAATTTTTGGCAAGAGGCGCATCGGATACGGAATCGGAATAGAAATTGTCTATAACTCCGTCGGGATAGGCTTCATAAAAGCGTCGCACCTTTTCCTCGCCGTGGCAGTTTTCACCGTTATACTTACCCGTTTTTTTGTCAACCTTACTTGCCATCATTTTTTCTACACCGAGCTTTTGGCAAATGCCCTCAAGAAGAAATTCGGGGCTTGCGGAAATCACAACGTCGGTTTCCTTGTGTATTTCCTTATACCAATCGAAAATGCCGTCGACATTTTTATTCCAGAAGTCTTCAACCGCCGAGTCAACATCGGGAATTGCAGTAAGAAATCTATAGAATTTTTCTTTGCACTGTGTCTTCGTGCCCTTTTTGAAGACATAGTATTTTGCAAAGGCACACACCATAGAAGGTATATGAACCCAAATTTTGGGATATCTTACAAGGCAGTATTTATAGAATTTTGCGGTGCTGTCACCGTGGAAAATTGTTTTGTCGAAGTCGAATACGTTCATAGGGAATCCTTTCTGTTATCTTAATAAATCGTCCGCAAGAATTGACAGTCGAGAACTTCTGTCCCTACAAGTTTTTCATTGTCAGAGAAATTCTCTTCTTTGCCGCATCCACCTCAAGAACTTTAACCTTGACGATATCCCCGACCGAGAGCATTTCGCTTGGGTGTTTAATGAATTTATTGCAAATCTGCGAGATATGCACAAGTCCGTCCTGGTGCACGCCGATATCAACAAACGCACCAAAGTCAATTACGTTTCTGACCGTACCCATAATTTCCATACCGGGTGTAAGGTCACTTATTTCCATCGCCGCACTTCTCATTATGGGTGCAGGCAAATCATCACGGATATCTCTGCCGGGTTTTGCAAGCTCCTTTGCGATGTCTATAAGTGTAGGAAGACCTACGGCGCATTCCTCGGCAGCCTTTGCCTTTCCGTATTCTTCAAGACGTTTTTCTATATCAGAGAATTCCTTTGCCTTCTTATCGTAGCCGAGAATTCCTATAAGCTTCTTCGCCGCATCATAGCTTTCGGGGTGCACTCCCGTGTTATCGAAAACATTGTTGCTTTCGGGAACACGCAAAAAGCCTGCACACTGTTCAAACGCCTTTTTGCCGAGCTTTGGTACCTTGAGAAGCTGTTTTCTGTCTGTGTATGAGCCGTTTTCTTCTCTGTAGGTTACAACATTCTGAGCCGTGGCACTATTCAAGCCTGCGGCATAGGAAAGAAGCGAAGGCGATGCCGTGTTTACATCAATACCAACCGAGTTTACGCAGTCTTCAACAACGCCGTTAAGAGTTTCACCCAGCTTTTTCTGGGGCATATCGTGCTGATACTGACCCACGCCGATACTCTTCGGGTCAATCTTAACAAGCTCTGCCATAGGATCCTGAAGTCGTCTTGCAATAGACACGGCTGAACGCAGAGATACGTCAAATTCGGGGAATTCCTTTGCACCAAGCTCCGATGCAGAATAAACCGATGCGCCCGCTTCGTTTACTACTATATATTTTACATTTCCGCCGATTTCAGAAAGAAGCTCTGCAACAAAGTTTTCCGATTCTCTGGATGCCGTACCGTTGCCTATAGAAATGTTTTCAATCTCATACTTTGCAATAAGACTCTTTAAAATCTTCTTTGATTCTTCAATCTTATTATGAGGCGGTGTGGGATAAATTACGCCCGTATCAAGCACCTTGCCGTTACCGTCAACAACTGCCAATTTACAGCCCGTTCTGTATGCAGGGTCAAATCCGAGTGTAACCTTTCCCTTGACAGGCGGCTGCATAATAAGAGGCTTTAAGTTGAGGGCAAAATTCTTGATTGCGCCGTCAGAGGCAAAGTCAAAAAGGTCGTTTCTGATTTCTCTTTCAACCGAGGGGAATATAAGTCTGTCATAGGCATCCTCTGCTGTCGCCGCAAGAAGTGAGAAGGCACGGGATTTACCTGTGATAAGTCTTGAGCAGATAATCTGCAGGGCATTTTCTCTGTTATATTCAATGCTTACCTTGAGGAATTCTTCATTTTCGCCTCTGTTCATAGCAAGAATCTGATGTCCCTGCACCTTCTTTATGGCAAAGGCAGCTTCATAATAGTTTCTGTAAACAGAATCCTCTTCCTTTGCCCCCCTCGAGATAATAGCGCCAAATTCGTTGATAGCCGCTTTCAGCAGTTTTCTGATTTCAGCATCGTCGGAAACAATTTCTGCAATAATATCGCAGGCGCCTGCCAAAGCATCTTCGGCAGTTTCAACGCCGAGGTCTGCATTTATATATTCTGCCGCAATTTCCATAGGCTCTGCCATATCGGGACTCTGGGAGAGTAAGATTTCAGCCAAAGGCTCAAGTCCCTTTTCCTTTGCAATTGTGGCTCTTGTTCTTCTCTTCTGCTTATAGGGGCGGTACAGGTCTTCAACCTCGGAAAGCGTTTTTGCGTTATCTATAGCAAGGGCAAGCTCTTCCGTCAGTTTTCCCTGATTTTCGATAGAGTTTTTGACTTCTTCCATACGTGCAGCAAGATTTTGGAGATAAGTAAGTCTTTCTTCGAGGGTACGAAGGGTTGTATCATCCATTGTGCCGTGCATTTCCTTACGGTATCTTGCAATAAAGGGAATTGTGTTGCCGTCTGCAAGAAGGTCGATTACGTTCTGTATATGATGCTCGGATTTACCGAGCTCTTCGGATAAGATTTTTGCGAAATTTTCCATTTATTTTTCTCCTTTTGGCATTATACTCCATACGGCATTAATTATATCACAAAATACCGCATACGTCAACTTTACGCAACAAAAAAACGCCCGACAAAATCGGGCGCTTTAACACTGTTTAGTTGTTTTCTTCGATTGCCGTAATCATATCAACGCGTCTCTGATGTCTGCCGCCTTCAAATTCAGTTTCAACAAAGGCATCAACCATCATTTTTGCTGTTTCAATACCGATAACTCTTGCACCTAAGCAGAGCACGTTGGCATCGTTGTGCTGACGTGTAAGCTTCGCAGAATATACCTCACTGCAAGCAGCAGCTCGAACACCCTTCACCTTATTTGCCGCAAGGCTCATTCCGATACCAGTGCCGCAGATAAGAATACCAAGGCTTCCCTTATCGGAAACTACCGCCTTTCCAACCTTTTCTGCATATTCGGGGTAATCAACGCTTTCGGGTGTATAGGGACCGAGGTCTTCTACGTCATAGCCCTTATCGTTGAGATAGCCGATGACATCATTCTTCATATGAAGTGCTGCGTGGTCACAGCCGATGTATATTTTCTTACTCATAATGTTTCTCCAATATCACTGTTATTTTATAATTTTCTTGCTGTCCGACTTATTGACAGCAAGAAAAAGCAGTTGCGCGATAAATACTATTAATCACTCGTAGAAATTGCCCGCGAAATTGCCGGCGGAGGCTCTCCGCTTATTCCTCTTCGGGAATATCGTGGTGATGGTCGTGAGCTCTGCAGCTCTCGCAGCAGCCTGTGCAGATTTTTTCAAGCTCGGTTGTGTCCTTGCCTGTCTTCTTGTAGTAGTCAAGAATTGCTGCCTTTACCGCTTCCTCTGCAAGAACAGAGCAGTGTACCTTTGCAGGAGGAAGTCCGTCGAGGGCTTCAACAACTGCCTTATTGGAAAGCTCAAGTGCTTCATCAACGCTCTTGCCCTTGATAAGCTCGGTTGCCATAGAAGAAGTTGCAATTGCAGACGCACAGCCGAATGTCTGGAACTTTACGTCAACAATTATTTCGTTCTCTATCTTCATATATATTTTCATTATATCGCCGCACTTGGCGTTGCCTACTTCACCTATTGCATCTGCGTTTTCGATTTCGCCGACGTTTCTCGGGTTTGTGAAGTGATCCATTACCTTTTCTGAATACATAATCCATACCTTTTCTTTCTTTTAGTTTCTGCCGAGAGGTGATATTTCGCGAAGTCTGTTTACAACCTTGGTTACACACTCAACGATATAATCAACATCTTCCTGAGTTGTTTCGTGGGAAAGTGTAAGTCTTAAAGAACCGTGTGCTATTTCGTGGGGAAGTCCCATTGCAAGAAGCACATGGGAGGGCTCAAGCGACTTTGACGAGCAGGCAGAGCCTGTGGATGCACAGATACCCATCATATCAAGCATAAGAAGGAGCGATTCGCCTTCGATATACTCGAATGTAAAGCTGGCAGTTCCCGGAAGTCTCTTTGTGGGGTGACCCGTAAGACGGGAGTTGGGAAGCTCTAAGAGTCGTCTTATAAGGTCGTCTCTGAGAACAGCAAGTCTTGCGTTATCATCCAGCATTTCATCACTTGCAATTTCAAGAGCTCTTGCCATACCGACAATACCGGGCATATTTTCCGTACCGCCCCTTTTGCCCTTTTCCTGACCGCCGCCCTCAATAAGGGATTTACATACAACACCGCTCTTTATATAAAGACCGCCGACACCCTTGGGTGCACGGAACTTATGTCCCGAAAAAGCAAGAAGGTCAACTCCGAGATCCTTTACATCTATTGGCACGTGACCTACCGCCTGAACCGCGTCGGTAAACACTACAGTCTTGGGGTTCTTTTCTTTTACTTTCTTTGTAATTTCCTTTATGGGCTCGATTGTGCCGACCTCATTGTTCGCATACATAATGCAGACAAGTGCAGTATCATCTCTGAGTGCTGCCACAACATCGTCGGGGTTAACCACGGCGTTTTCATCAACGCTGAGATATGTTACATCAATGCCCTTCTTTTCAAGAGCCTTACAGGTATGCATAACTGCGTGGTGTTCAATCTTTGTTGTAATTATATGGCACTTATCCGTCTTATTTCTTTCAAGATAATTCTGAACAGTGCCCTTGATTGCCCAGTTATCGGATTCGGAGCCGCAGCCGGTGAAGTAAATTTCCTTTGCTTCACAGCCGAGGATTTTTGCGATTTTTTCTCTGGCAGAGTTGATATAGCCCTGCGCTTCCCTGCCCTTCTGATGAAGGCTGGAGGGGTTGCCCGAAACTTCGCCGAGAAGGGGAAGCATTGCTGCAAGCACCTTGGGATGAACCGAGGTTGTTGCCGCATTGTCGGCATATACAAATTTCTTATCGTGATCGTGAGACATTTTTATTCTCTCCTGTATTTTTAACAAATAATGTGTTTATGTTTATCTATGTCAAAACAAAGCCTTTTTTCGGTTTGGGAAAGTGACGTTCCTACTTCCGTGCCCTGTTAGAATACGCAAATTCCGGTAAAAAAGTAAAACGGGAATACTATCCGAGCGACCTCGTATAACATTCCCGATTTCCGCGGATGACCACCGGTCATCACTACAATTCAAAGCTTAGATCTTCTTTTCGATGAAATCAGCAACGTCAGCAATTGTCTTAAGTGTTACTGCCTCCTCATCCGAAACTGTAATACCGAAGTTTTCTTCAATAGCCATAAGCATTTCAACGATGTCAAGGGAATCGGCACCGAGATCTTCTACGATATTTGTGTCGGGGGAAAGGGTATTTACATCGATTCTGAGCTGCTTTGCAAGCAGATCCATAATCTTTTCGAGCATACGGGTCTTACCTCCATTCTCTGATAGCAATATTATTATAGGCAGAATGTCATACATATTATGACATTTCATATCGTTTACCATTATATTCAAAACGACTCTTCTTGTCAATAGACAATTTATAACATTTACAAATGAGCAAACTTTTGATTTTACTGAAAATTACACAAAAATCCGCACCTTGACGGTGCGGATTCTTCAATTATATTAATTACTCTTCGCTCTTTGATTCAGCCTTGGAAAGAACGATATTAACGATGATACCGAGAATAAGAGCACACGCGATGGATGTGATTGTAACCTTACCGATAGCCATTGCCATACCGCCGATACCTGCGATAAGGATAACGGATGCCGTAAAGAGGTTCTTGTTGTCACCAAGGTCAACCGGCTGGAGCATCTTGAGACCGGAAACTGCGATAAAGCCGTAGAGAGTGATACAAACACCGCCCATTACACAGCCGGGGATGGAATCGAGGAATGCAACGAAGGGAGAAATGAAGGATACGAGGATTGAAAGAATTGCGGCTGCTGTAATTGTAACAACAGAAGCGTTTCCTGTAATAGCAACACAACCAACCGATTCGCCGTATGTTGTGTTGGGACAGCCTCCGAAGATTGCACCGACGATGGAGCCGACACCGTCACCAAGGAGTGTTCTGGAAAGACCGGGATCTTCGAGAAGTTCCTTTTCAACGATGAAGGAAAGGTTCTTATGGTCAGCGATATGTTCAGCAAATACAACGAATGCAACGGGAACATATGCAACTGCAACTGTAGCAACATATGACCAGTCAAAGTTTTCAAATCCGCCGAGAGCTGTGAGGAATGTGAATTCGGGAATGGAAATGAATGTGGAAAGGTTTACACCTTCAGTAACAAGAGCCTTGAAGGGTGTAATGTCAATAATCATAAGAGCAGCGTTATTTGTTGCATAGCCGATGATTGTGAACGCGCCTGCAACTGCATAGCCTGCGAGAATACCGATAATGAAGGGAATGAGCTTTGCCATCTTCTTACCGTATGTGGAGCAGATAACAACCACAAAGAGAGTAACAAGAGCACAGATAAGAGATACCCAGTTATTGCCTGTCATAATGAAAGAGCCGTTGCCGTCCTGAGGACCGTAAGAGAATACGTCCTTAACTGCAGCACCTGCAAGAGAAAGACCGATAATAGCAACTGTCGGGCCGATAACCACGGGAGGCATAAGCTTGTTGATCCAGCTTACACCAACGAGCTTGACCACGATTGCAATTATAACGTATACAAGACCTGCGAAAATTGCACCGATGATAAGACCAAGGTAACCGAGTGCCATAGAAGCGGCACCTGCAAATGCAGTTACCATAGAGCCGATAAATGCAAAGGATGAGCCGAGGAAAACAGGGCTTCTGAACTTTGTGAAGAGCTGATAAACGATTGTGCCGACGCCTGCACCGAAGAGGGCAGCAGATGCGGTCATTCCGTTACCTACGATTGCAGGAACAGCGATTGTTGCAGCCATAATCGCAAGAAGCTGTTGGATAGCAAATACGATAAGCTGCGGAAACTTGGGTTTTGCGTCAATTCCGTAAACTAATTTCATTTGTAGTTTACCTCCTTTTTATTTATAATACGCCTGCCGGGCAGGCATTATTATATTCACCGTCGCACAAAAAAAGATGCCGTCACAAAGGCATCTGTACAAAATTTCACATTCTTTTACGGTTTCGCCGTGAAATAAAGCTCTGCCCTTTGTGAATGGTTCTTTCTTTCATCCTCGAAGATTATAGCACAAGTTGTCGTAGTTTGTCAATATAAATTTCACAATATGTTGAGGTTTTATACAAAAGAACGCCCGATGCAAAATCGGGCGTAGATTTGATTCAGAAAGGTATACTGTTATTATATCTTGTGGGAAGACCTCTTTCATAGATATGAGAGTCGTTTGAAAGTGTCAGCACCTTCGGGAAAACAACATTATCTTTTTCCACGGCAAAATCGATTACCGTCATGCTTGAATGGCACATGGTAAAGTGGGTAGAATAGATTGGGTAAGGAACATCAAGCAATGCACTCAAAAATGCAGTGCCAAAGCCTTCGTGGGCAAAGAGTGCAACCCTGTCATTTGTGGGATTCTCGGCAATATAGTAACCCTTTTCCCTGTCGTGTCTGTATCCGAGAGAAAGCATGAATGCATCCACTTCCCTCTCGACTCTGAGGGTTCCTTCCTTGATTCTTGTATCCTTGAAGGCTTCGTGGTCATACCAGTTTCTGCCCATGGCTCTCAATTCCTGGGACATAAGAAGCTTTTTGATGTGAGTATGCTGATAGCACCAGGTATGGAAGTTTTCATCATTGGGCATGGAAAAATCCTGCCAGGCATATCTTTCGTTACACCAGTCAAGAATTTCAACTTCCTTCTTTAACAGCTCTGCTGTGGGTTTGGCAGTAAGCATTGCACGGTTGGAGCTTGAAGCGTAAATCTTATCAAGTCCGTATCTTGCAAGTCTGTACTTTATTGCTTCAGCCTGCTCAAGTCCGAGAGGAGTTAAGCTGTCGGGGTTATATATAGGGTCACCGTGTCTTACATAGAAAAATAACATTTTTTTGCCTCCGTGATGTTCAAATAGGCTTCCCCATTCATAGGGGAGCTGTCACCGATAGGTGACTGAGGAGGTTTCAACCTCATCCGAGTTGCTAAAGCAACCCACCTTCTCCAATCTTTGGGGAAGGCAAGTAAAAGTTATAAATAAATCGAGAAATATTTGGGATCCATACTGTCAAAGTTTGCGGCAGATGCAAAGTCGCACATAAGATATTCGTATTCCTTTTCATCGGCAACAATTCTGACTCTTAAAACGCTGAGACTGCCCGAGTTGTTGACAACATTGAATGACCAGGTAGAGGTTATGTTCTTTCCGTAAAGAGTATCGAGACCGAACATATCCTCCTCCTTTGCGCCAAACTTCTTTGTTCGGGCAAGGATTACGGGTCCGCGTCTCAAAACAACCTTTGAGCATTTAAGCATACTGTCCTTATTGCATACGCCGACGGGATTGTCCATCCAGCGCACAAGATGATAGTCCCCTTCGGGAATCTCTTCCCATTTTCTTTCGATAACTTCAACCCACATATCGAATCTTATCTTCATAATTGTGGTATCTTCGTTAAGCTCAACCTCGTAGTAGTCACCGCAGGGAATATCAATTTCTTCACCTACGCCTACTCTTATCTTTGTATTCTTACTCCATTCGGGAATTCTGAGATAGAGCTTCTTGCCCTTTTCGGGGTTACGCACAGAAATACCCACCGAACCCCAACCGAAGTAACCGTCGTGAACCTTGATTTCGGTGTCGCCGAAGTTTGTCTGGCTCTGTATGAACATATTTACATAGTAGCCCTTATCATTCTTCATAACACAGCTTTCAGCCGCATTTGTAAATCCGCGTCCTTCGTTATCAAGACAACAATGCTGATACTTTGTTTCGCACTGAGGAACAGCAGTCCAATGTCTGCCTGCACCTCTTACAAAGAATGCACCGCCCTTACCGTCGGCATAAACGCCTGCGATATATGCATTTACGAACGCCTTTTCAAAGGAGCTCATATACTTCATTTCGCCCGTAAGTCTGTAAAGCTCGTGGCAGAGTCTCATCCAATGGAGAACGTCGCAGATTTCGGTAGCGGCATCTGCGTAGTCCGCCGCCTTCTGATATCTTTCACAGTAGCCGACAGAACCGAGAATGTTGCTTTCGTACTTTACAAGGATTTCATAAAGTGCCTTGGAAGCGTCAAGAAGCTTTTCCTCGCCCGTGAGTCTGTACATTTCGAGAATGCCGTCAAAACAGCTTGTCATTTCATATGCCTTGGGGTACCAACCTTCTTTAAGGTCATACCAATCGTCAACAGACTTGCCGGAAAGTGCATTGTTAAGAAGATTCGGAGCCTCATTGTCGTCTCTTGACCATTCTTTGACTATATCTTTACCGAAGTTAAAATACTTTTCATCACCTGTGAGTCTGTAAAGCACAAGCATAGGCTTGAGAATCGAGCTTGAGGGCATACCGTCCATAACGCCGCTGTCCTTGACTCTTTTTCCGTCAGCCTCAATTTTTGCCACAACCCAGTCGGCAAGCTTTACTGCACCCTGAAGGATAAATGCATCTTCAAGACACTGTGCCGCCTCGATAAGTGCCCAGAGTGTATACTTCATACCCCAGACATTCCAGCAATAGTTTGCGCCCCAGCCCATATAAAGAGTAGCTTTTTCTGTATCAACGGGATAGAGATTGTCGCTGTTACGGTATGTAGAAAGATAGCCATCCTCTCTCTGAAAGGAAATCATTTTATAGCAGGAGCGTCTAAGATCCTCCGCAAGTCTTTCGTCCTTCTTATATCTGCAGCATCTTACGGCAGAAAGCATAAGCTTGCCCCAGAACTCGCTTCTCCAGTAGCCGAAGGTGAAAATATCGTCATACTGTGTCTTGAAAAAATCTTCGGCTTCTCTGAGTATCTCTTCGATAGCAAATTTGCCGGAAACTCTTTCGTTTATAAATCTGTCAAATCTTGCACCGATTTCGCCTTCAAGGAAGCATTCGCCGAGCTCAGGCATTTCCATAAGGTTATTTACCTTATAATCAACTCTGTAATTCATATGTTTCTCTCCAATCTGCAAAGACTATAATTTGTCATAATTTTACACCGGGAATTGTTTTATATATTTGATTATATAATACCTTATCCCGTTTGTCAACGCCAAAACACGTCACGTTTCTGTGTTTTTGTGTGTCGTATTTTGGGACTTTCAATGCAAAAAGCCGCATCGTCGTTGCGGCTTTTTGAAAATCAATATTCTATCTTTTTTACCCGGGGTTCGAACTTTACATATGTTTGCTGTCATTTCCATCCCTGAAAATAAACCTGTACCTGTTTTCTTTATTTCTTTTCTAATAAAATCCTTTGCCTTGTCCTCGGCATCCTCATCACCAAACAGATAGCGATATGGTTTAACATTAACTTGTGTAGAATCAGTTGGAATAGCATCCTTTTCCAAAATCGGATTCGTATATATGGTAGCAATCCAGTCCTTCAAGAGCAGTGCCAAAACTACTGCTACGGCAATCAACACAACCATAGCAACGACATTTACTTCGCCGTTCTCTTTAGTGAAAAATTTCTGCATAGCCATTTTTGCTTTGAAACCGAGGAGTCCCAAATAATTAAGCATTTCATTTTACACAAAACTTAAACAAAAAAACTATTCATTTTACAAGTGATTTTCATTTTAATAGTACATATGCACATTCCTTTCTCAAAATTAACTCTTTCCATTTAGCATTCGAAATCGCTTCACCGATTTTTTTGCAAACCAAATCAATAATTTTACCTAATGCAATTTCATCTATTACACACATGTTTTCACCTTCATTTTCTTTGCACGAACTCATACTAACTCCTCATCAAGCAAAAAATCAACAACACCGATATTAAGGACACCGTTATCATCGTACCATCTTTTATGAATATCGTGACGAACAATAATTTTAGGAAACGAGTCACCAGTCAAAGCAAAAGGCTTATTCTCAGTTTCTGTTTTCTCTTCTGTTGTCAAAGCATACGCCGATTGAATATAAGTCTTCCTTCCTCCATTGTTTGCAATAAAGTCTATTTCTCTTGATACCCGAACCATTTTTCCGTTGTCGTCCTTTTCGTGAGAGAATACAATGCCTATATCCACTGCACATTCACGGATAATGAGCTCGTTGTAAATAATATTTTCCATAAGATGAGTCATTTCCTGTTGGCGAAATCCAAGTCTTGCATTACGAAGTCCTACATCCTCACAGTAATACTTGTTAGGATAGTCAAAATAATTCTTGCCTTTGACATCGTAACGTTTACATTCGCTGAAAAGAAATGCGTCAGCAAGGTTGTCCATATAGGATTTTACCGTATTAATTGAAACAGTCTCTTCTCCTGCACGTTTCTGCTTGGAATTAAGAGCATTTGCAACATTGTTGGGATTGGTAAGCGAACCTACCGAAGAACACAGAAGATCAAGTATTGACGAGAGAATATCCTCTCGTTTTATTTTTTTGCGTTCAATTATATCTTTGAGATACGTTTCTTCAAATAACGATTCAAGATACTTCATTTTAGCAGAATCATTCGGTCTTGAAAGCACAAGAGGCATACCGCCGTAAAAAGCATAATTGTCAAAAGCCTCGCCCTTGTCTCCGCCAACTGCAGAATAGTATTCCGAAAAGCTAAGCGGATGCACTCTTATTTCATCACTTCTGCCTCTGAATTCTGTCAGAATGTCGTTTGAGAGCATTTTTGAATTACTGCCGGTTACATAAATATCGAGATTTGAAAGCGACTTTAGCTCATTGAGTGCATCATAAAATGTAATCTTCTTACCGTCAGCATTATAAGGATTCGGCACTTCATCAGACATCTGGATTTCGTCAATGAACAAGTAAAACTGTTCGCTTTTGTTTTCCACTCTTTCACGAACACATTCCGCAAGCTCCAACGGATTTCTGTATCTTATATTACTCGTCTTATCTAATTCAAAAGATATAATATTCTCGTTCGAAACACCTTGTTTTGTGAGATAATTCCTAAACAACGGGTTTAGAAGATACGACTTTCCGCACCTGCGTATGCCCGTAATAACTTTAACCTGTCCATCCCACATAAATGAAATAAGTTTGTTCAAATATCTGTCTCTTTTTATTTCCATAGCATCCTCCAACTGAAAACTTTTATAATTTATTGTACAACTTTTCAATTAGAATTATACTCTAAAAATAAAAATTTGTCAAGATAACGGTAGATAATTTACTAATCCTATGTTTTTTAATAATAAACTTGTTAATCTTATCAAAATATGTTATAATTTATATAAATAATAAAAAAATAATAGATATAATCGTAATTCAAGCTTTGCAAATGCTTTGGATAAAGGAGATATTAAAAATGTTGAATGATATATGTAATATTTTAACTTGTAATACTACAAAAACGGGATCCATATTAAACTTTATAAATGATATTTATGTTGGCGATATTATAAGCTGTTTGTCTATAGTTTTTGTCATTATCGGTGGTTGCTTTGGTTACCACCAATGGAAAAAATCTGTCAAAATTAAAAGAGCAGAATATTTGAATGAGTTGACAGAAAAGATTCGAACCGATGAAGATATAAGTGAAATGATTTATATTTTAGACTATAAACAAGCTTGGTATGACAATACATTTCATCAAAGTGGCGAATTTGAAAGAAAAATGGATAAAACGCTTTCATATTTTTCATACATATGCTATTTATTTGACAACAACCTAATCGAAAAAAGTGAATTTAATTTCTTCAAATATGAGATAGACAGAATATTAATGAACCGCAGTACCATAAATTACTTCTATAATCTTTATCATTTTTCCGAAAAATGTGGTGCTCCTATAACATTCAAATTTCTTTTTGAATATGGCGAAAAGCAAAAGTTATTCGATAAAGAATTTTATAATTCAAAGAGTGACGAATATCCTCATAATTTGAATTTTTAATAATAAATGTGAATTAGTTAACCTATAACGGAGCAAAACAAATGAATAACAGAATAATCACTGACATCTCAAACTTCATATTCATATCCGGCACTCCCGAAAAAGTCGATGCAATTTTCCTTCCCGGCGGCTCACACCCCGAACAGCCGGAATATACCGCCGAGCTTTACAAAAAAGGCTTTGCAAAATGGCTTGTACCCTCCGGCGGTGTCAGCGTAAAGCGTGACAAATGGCCGGGTGTCCGGTCAAAAGCGGATGTTTATGACGGTGACTATAAAACCGACTGCGAATTTTTTACAGACGTGCTTGTGAAAAACGGAGTGCCTGCCGAAGCAATTGTCGGCGAGGATAAATCGGGACACACCCGTGATAATGCTTTCCTTTCAAGAAAGGCTGTCAATGAAAAGGGTATAGAAATCAAAACTGCAATCATTGTATGCAAGGCTTTTCACGCACGCCGTTGCCTTATGCTTTATCAAATGGCGTTTCCCAATGTTGAGTTTATTGTTTGTCCTGTTTCTTGCTATAATATTACAAAGGATAACTGGTATAATACCGATGAAGGCATAGACCGTGTAATGGGCGAGCTTGCAAGGTGCGGTAATCAGTTTGTCGGGGATTTTAAGGAGTATTTGGAATTATAAATATATAAACTTGGGTGGAAAATATGTTTAGAATTATTAGACAAAAACATCTTGATTATTTAGAAAATGCAAATCAAAGGTTCAAAATGCTTTGCATTGAAAATAATGATGGCTCTGTCACATTAAATAGTTGATAACAGAAAAGTTTCCAAGATTTTTACAGCGAATTGCCGTTTATTTAACTTTTCCCTAACATAATAGAGTGTAACGAAAGGGGTGTTATATAGATGGTGTTAAAAGATGTTGTAGAAGTCGCAAAGAAACTTTCCATAAACGACAGAAAGAAACTTATTGCCATTCTTAAAAGAGATGTTTCTGATAACGAAATTGATGTTGATGAATTTCTCATAAAAGAGCGTTTTGCGAATGGAAGAGTTTGCCCTCATTGTGGTTCTACTGCAGTTTGCAAAAATGGACATCAAAAAGATAAGACCCAGCGATATATATGCAAAGACTGTAGTAAATCGTTCGTTGCAACCACCAATTCTATAGCATCAGGAACACGCAAAGAACTTAGCGTATGGGAAAAGTACATCGAGTGTATGATGCTCGGTTTATCACTTCGTAAAACGGCTATGTTGTGCAAAATACACCGTAACACCGCTTTTGCTTGGAGACATAAGATATTGGATGTTCTTCAGTATATGGCTGACGACGTAGTGCTTGATGGTATTATCGAAGCAGACGAAACTTTCTTCAAAATATCCTACAAGGGCAACCACAAGAAAAGCAAAACCTTTACTATGCCCAGACCCGCACGTGAACGCGGTGGAAAATCTTCAAAAAGAGGATTGTCCAAGGAAAAGGTTTGTGTACCTTGTGCCGTTAATAGAAACGGTTTGTCTGTTGCCAAAATTGGTAATCTCGGCAGAGTTGCCGCTAAAGATTTGCACTTTGTTTTTGATAATCACATTCGTTCCGGCGCCACAATGTGCACCGATGATATGAATTCATATCGCTCATTTGCGAGCGAAAGTGGTTTGAAACTCGTGCAAACAAAAGGCAAAGAAAGCAGACGAGGCGACCATAACATTCAGCATATAAATAACTATCATAGTCAGCTAAAGGATTTCTTGGAGCCCTTTAATGGTGTTTCATCGAAATATTTAAACAACTACCTTATGTGGCATAACTTCGCAAACTATGCAAAGAATGCATTTGATGAAAAGCAAGAGATTCTACTTAGGTTTGCGTTTGTAACACAAAAAAAGATTACCAACAAGCAACTTTCCAACAGGAACCCACTTCCCTTGGCTTGTTAATTTACAGTTCGGAGGATTTGAAAATGAGCAATTTCAAAGATTTGGTAAGAAATGCATCAAAAACGTCTCGCAATATAGATAACAAAACTATGTTCGACGAATATGAAAGGAATGAGGCTAAATTCTTTTGTAATCGTTTGAAGCAACACATTATAAAACGTGCAGAACAAGGAGAATTTTCGCTTGACGGAAAAAGTTACACGATAAAAGGAATAGCTTACAGATCTTATGATACAGACGTAGGGGAAGTTTGGCATTTTTCGAATGGATTAAAAAGTGGAAGCAGAATCTTTGATTATACTGCAGGCACCTTAAGGCGATGTGAGAAAGGTAAAAGTAATATTGAGGAAATGCTTCATGTCAATAGATGTGTTACAGAACAAAAAAGTCGTAAAACTCCGTTTCGCGCTGGCACAGATTGGGCGTGGATACAAACTTTTGAATTATCCTACAGAGGCGAGAGATTTCTTAACTTTGCTAAAGCTTTGCTTAAGGAAGACGGAATTTTATTGTCTCACCAATGGATAATAGATACACGGCATAAGAATACGTTGGGCAACCCAATAAGTAGTGAACGCCAACAAAGTGATAGTAACAAAATTGAAATATGCAAACATTGGCTCGATGATGTCAGCGTGTATTTAGTATTTTACTTCCGTTTTGAATACTAATCTTCTAAAAGTCGATTTAAGTAATCGACTTTTAGAATTGAAAATATCAACTATTTAATGTGACAGAGCCATAATGATTTAAAAAAGGACATAAATCTAAAAGAAAATTTGATGTCCAATTTAAAAGAAAAATTAAATGGAACCAAAGCAATTGTTTATTCTATTAGAAGTGATAAACATGGAAATGATACTTTTATTTGTGTTCAAGACAATCGAAAATTTAACATAAGTTTTCTTAGATTTGAAGGCTCGTTGAATATATTTATTTTAAGTTCTATTATAGCACCTCAACACCGTCCTGAAAAATACAAAGATATGCCATATTTAGAATCAAGATTTGTAGGAGAAAAAATAGAACTATATGAACTACATAGCGATATTATTGAGGAAGAATACGAAAACCGTGGTTATGCTACTATGATGTTGGACACACTCTTGGAGATTGCAAGAAAAAGTAATTGTACACTGATTACTGGCCATTTAACTCAAGAGGATGCTAAAACCGAAAAACAAAAGAACAAACGAAATAACTTTTACAAGAATTATAAAACAGCCAAAGTAGAATTAACCTTTGAAAATGATTTGGAACGAGAAGGAACACTAAGAATACATTTATTATAGAAGAACAACAAAAGCCTGCAAGGATTTTTACTCCCTGCAGGTATTTTTTTGAAAAATTTATCCAAACCTATTGACAAAATCGTTCTACGAGTGTAGAATATATGTGTACTACAAATGTAGAGTATTAAATTGGAGGTATTGAAATGTCAACGGGTAACATTAACATCAGCGATTCTGAAATGGAGATAATGGCTGTTCTGTGGAATTCAAAAGAACCACTAACATCCGTGGAAATCGGAGAAGCTGTTGAAAAACATGGCTGGAAGAAAACAACAATCGCAACATTCCTTACAAGACTTGTTGAAAAAGGGGCAATTTCTGCTGAGAAGAAAGGTAAACTTTACTACTATACACCTCTTATTCCTGTTGAAGAGTATAGGAAATCAAAAACCGAGAGTCTTATCAACAATCTTTATCACGGCTCGGTTAAGGAATTTGCCGTGGCTCTGTTTGAAAACAAAAAGCTGTCCGAGGAGGATATTGCGGAGCTTCGTGCAATTTTTGAAGACAAGGAGGTATAAATATGCTTGAAAAGATATT
>CAZTNR010000039.1:0-1143 GCA_964614955.1 uncultured Oscillospiraceae bacterium
GACATAGGCAAGAATATAGTAAAGGTGCTTCTTGAAAGCTACGGATTTGTAGTGTATGACCTCGGCAGGGATGTGGCACCCGAGACGGTTTTAGATGAAGCAAACAAACGGAACTGCGACCTTGTGGGACTGTCTGCACTTATGACAACCACCGTTCCTGCGATGGAGGAAACAATCAAGCTTTTGCACGAAAACAGAAAGACGGCAAAAGTAATGGTTGGCGGCGCGGTGCTTAATCGCGAGTATGCCGATATGATAAGGGCTGACTTTTACGGCAAGGATGCTATGGAAAGCGTAAAAATTGCGCAGGAATTTTATAAATAATGCGGAATGCGGAATGAAGGATGAAAAACTTCGTTTTTCTTCAAAAAAATAAAGGGACGATGAAAATGAAACACATATTATCAAAAGTTGACCATACACTTTTAGCACAGGGTGCTGCGTGGGAAGAAATAAAGACGCTTTGCGACGATGCGGTAAAGTACGGAACGGCTTCGGTTTGCGTTGCACCGTCCTTTGTGAAAAGATGTGCAGAGTATCTTGACGGCAAAGATGTAAAAGTCTGCACGGTTATTGGTTTTCCAAACGGTTACTCCACAAAGGAAACCAAGGTTTTTGAAACAAAGAACGCCATAGAAAACGGTGCCGATGAAATTGATATGGTTATCAATATCGGTGACGTCAAAATGGGTGACTACGACAAAGTCCTCGACGAAATAAGGGCGATAAAGGCATCTTGCGGTAACAGAATATTAAAGGTTATCATCGAAACCTGCCTGCTTTCCGACGAAGAAAAGACAAGGATGTGCCGTGTTGTATCCGAGTCGGGTGCGGACTTTATCAAGACAAGTACGGGTTTTTCAAGCGGCGGTGCGACTTTCGACGACGTGAAGCTTTTTGCCGACAATGTACAGAAGCACGTTAAAATCAAGGCAGCAGGCGGCATTTCGTCTATGGACGATGCCGAAAGGTTTATTTCCCTCGGTGCTGAAAGACTCGGCACAAGCAGAATTGTAAAGATACTTAAAAATCAGGATTCAAACAGAGGATACTAATCCGGTAATAGCAGAGCGTTATGAAAGCGGATAAGCCTCCTCAGTCAGCATTCGCTGACAGCTCTCCCTAAAAAGGGGGAAGCCTTAA